>NZ_JBEXZS010000060.1:0-22342 GCF_040593685.1 Methylobacterium sp. EM32
TGACGGTGGCGCTGGCCCGGACCACGATCATGGCGGACGGCAAGGAGGTGGCGCTGACGCCGGGCATGACCGCGACGGTGGAGATCCGCACCGGCCGTCGGCGGGTGATCGACTACCTGCTGTCGCCGGTGCGCGAGACGACCTCGACGGCGGGGCATGAGCGGTGAGAGCGGTGAAGGGCTGGCGGTCCCATCTTGGTCGCCAGGGGGAAAGAAGCTCCCACCGCGCAGAATAACCCTCAGTGTCATCCCGGGGCTCGCCGTAGGCGAGAACCCGGGATCCATAACCGCCGACGATGCCGCATGAAGCTGAGCGCGCTCCGCTCCGTCTTGCACCCTCGGCGGTTATGGATCCCGGGTTCCGCTGCGCGGCCCCGGGATGACGTAGAGAGGCGGAGATCGGTGCGTCCGTCGGCCGGGCTCAGCCCAGATCCGCCCCCTGCGTGTTGACGTAGAGCGCGTAGAGCGAGCGGGTCGAGGCCATCAGCAGGCGGTTGCGGTCGCGGCCGCCGAAGCAGAGATTGGCGCAGCGCTCCGGCAGGCGGATGCGGCCGATCATCTTTCCCGCCGGCGAGAGCACCACGACGCCGTCCTCGGCCTCGCCCATGCCCCAGCCGCACCAGAGATTCCCGTCGCGGTCGGCCCGGAAGCCGTCGGCAGTGCCCTTGCCGCAATCGAAGAACACCCGGCCCTCGCCGGAGAGGCCGGTGCCGTCCGCCGTCACGTCGTAGGCGCGGATCAGGCGGTTCGGCTCGGCCCGGGCCTCGATGACGTAGAGGACCCGCTCGTCGGGGGAGAAGCACAGGCCGTTCGGGCCCTTGAGCCCGCGGGCGACCGCCTGGACCGCGCCGGTGGCAGGATCGACCCGGTAGACGTTGCCCGGCAGCTCGGGGGACGCCATCGCCTCGAGCGGGTTCGGGCCGAAGGCCGGATCGGTGAACCAGACCGCGCCGTCGGAGCGGCAGACGACGTCGTTCGGCGAGTTCAGCGGCTTGCCCTCGAACCGGTCGGCCAGCACCGTGATGCGGCCGTCATGCTCGGTGCGGGTCACCCGGCGGGTGCGGTGCTCGCAGGTGAGGAGCCGGCCCTGGCGGTCGCGGGCGTTGCCGTTGGCGTAGTTGGCCGGCTTGCGGAAGGTCGTGAGCTCGCCGGTCTCCTCATCCCACTTGAGGATGCGGTCGTTGGAGACGTCGCTGACCAGCAGCATCCGCATGTCGCCGAACCACACCGGTCCCTCCGCCCAGCGGAAGCCGGTGGCGAGGCGCTCGATGCTGGCGAGCCCGATGCGGACTTTGGCGAAGCTCGGATCGAGGACCTCCACGGCCGGATCGGGCAGCCTCTGCGCCGGCTCGAAGGCCCGCGCCGCGCTCGCCGCGACCGTGGCGGCGCCCGCCGCCAGGAATGCCCTGCGGTCGAAACTCATGGTGTCCTCCCTCTTGTTGTGCTGGTTGCTCCAGCGGTTTTCTTATCCTCCGCGTCATTCCGGGGCCGCGCAGCGGAGCCCGGAGTGCCGAAGGCACGCCCAGAATCTCAGGTTGGTCAGAAAGAAGCGAAGAGCACTCCGCTTGATCCTGAACCATCCGCGGATCTGGATCCCGGGCTCCGCTTTCGCAGCCCCGGGATGACCCTGCGAGGTGGAGCCGGAGCGATGGTCCTGTGGCGCTCCATCGTCCGCGGGTATTTCAGGTGATCGGCGCCGGGTTGAACAACGTCAAATCGTTGTAGAGCCCCCAATGGTCCGACCACGGCTTCTTGCACCCGCTCGCCACGTCGAGGATCAGGCGGAAGAGCTCCCAGCCGGTCTCCTCGATCGTCGCCTCGCCGGTGGCGATTTTTCCGGCGTCGAGGTCGATCAGGTCGGACCAGCGCTGGCTGAGTTCGGTGCGGGTCGCGACCTTGATCACCGGCGCCTCGGCCAGCCCGTAGGGCGTGCCGCGGCCGGTGGAGAAGACCTGGAGGGTGATGCCGGAGGCGAGCTGCAGCGTGCCGCAGACGAAGTCGCTGGCCGGCGTCGCGGCGAAAATCAGGCCCTTCTGGCTCACCCGCTCGCCGGGTGCCAGCACCCCGCGGATCGCGCTGGTGCCGGACTTCGCCACCGAGCCGAGCGCCTTCTCGACGATGTTGTTGAGCCCGCCCTTCTTGTTGCCGGGCGACGGGTTGGCGCTGCGGTCGGCCCCGCCTTGCGCGAGGTAGTCGTCGTACCACGCCATCTCGCGCACCAGCGCGCGGGCCACCTCCTCGCTCTCGGCCCGCGGGGTAAGGAGGTGGATCGCGTCGCGCACCTCCGTGACCTCCGAGAACATCACCGTGGCGCCGGCCCGCACCAGCAGGTCGGCGGCGAAGCCCAGCGCCGGGTTGGCGGTGACGCCCGAGAAGGCGTCGCTGCCGCCGCATTGCAGGCCGACGACGAGGTCGGCCGCCGGGCAGGTCTCGCGGGTGCGCCGGTTCAGCACGGCGAGCCGGGCCTCCGCCATCGCCATGATGCTGTCGAGCATCATCCCGAAGCCCTGGTGAGCCTCGTCCTGGAGGCGGACCACGCCGTCTCCTTGCCCGTCCGGCAGCAGCCGCTCGGAGACCAGCTTCTCGCAGCCGAGGCCGACCACCATCACCTCGCCGCCGAAATTCGGGTTCCGGGCCAGGCTCTGGAGGGTGCGGATCGGGATCACCGCCTGCGGCGCGTTGATGGCGACGCCGCAGCCATAGGCGTGGGTCAGCCCGATCACGTCGTCGACGTTGGGGTAGCGCGGCAGCAGCTCTTTCTTGATCCGCCGGATCGCCACTTCGAGAGTGCCGGCGACGCATTGCACGCTGGTCGAGATCGCCAGGATGTTGCGGGTGCCGACCGAGCCGTCCGGATTGCGATAGCCCTCGAAGGTGTAGCCGTCGAGCGGCGGCAGCGGGGCCGGCACGCGGGTGGCGAGGGGCAGCTGGTCGAGGTCGGGCGCAGTCGGGGTGCGCACCCGCGATTCCTCGACCCAGCCGCCCCGCGGGATGTCGCGGAGCGCCGTGCCGATCACCTCGCCGTAACGGCGGATCTCGGCGCCCTCGGGAATGTCGGCCAGCGCCACCTTGTGCCCTTGCGGCACGAATTCCTGAAGCACGAGGCCGTCGGGAAAGGCGGTGCCGGCCGGCAGCCCGAAGGCGTTGACCACGATCGCGACGTTGTCGGTCTCGTGCAGGCGGATGGTGCGGGGCGCGTCGCCCCGCGGCGCGGGGGCCGCACCGGTGTCGTGTCCCTCGGTCGTCCGCGGCTCGTCCAGCATCGGCTCCCTCCTGGCGTGGCCGGCGTCGTGACGCGCCGGTTCTCGAATGGAAACGGCGGTGCCGTCCTCACGGACGGCACCGCCTGAACGTCTTCTACGCTTATTCGGCGGCCAGCGCCCGGGCCGGGCTGATCCGGTCGACGAGGGCCTGCAGCTCCGCCTGCTCGGCGGCGGTGAGGTCGGTGAGCGGGTGACGCACCGGGCCGGAATCGCGCCCGACCGCCCGCATGCCGGCCTTGATGATCGAGACGGCGTAGCCCTTCCGGCGGTTGCGGATCTCGATCAGCGGCAGGATGAACTCGCGCAGGCCCTTCGCCACCGCCGCCCGGTCGCGGCGGCGCACGGCGGCGTAGAAGTCGAGGGCGAAGCCCGGCACGAAGTTGAAGACTGCCGAGGAATAGGTGGTCACGCCCATCTCGAGATAGGGCAGGGCGAAGGTCTCGGCGGTGGGCAGGCCGCCGATATAGGTCAGCCGGTCGCCGAGCCGCGAATAGACCCGGGTCATCAGCTCGATGTCGCCGATGCCGTCCTTGTAGCCGACGAGGTTGGGCAAGCGGTCGCAGAGCCGCGCCAGCGCATCGGGGCCGATCACCGCGTTGTCGCGGTTGTAGACGATCACGCCGAGGCCGGTCGAACGGCACACCGCCTCGATATGGGCCGAGAGGCCCTCCTGCTCGGAGCCGACGAGATAGGGCGGCAGCAGGAGCAGGCCGTCGGCACCAGCCTTCTCGGCGCTCTTTGCCATCTCGCAGGCGATGGCGGTGCCGTAGCCGGCGCCGGCCAGCACCGGCACGCGGCCGGCGGTTTCGGCGACCGCGACGCCGACCACGCGGGCGACCTCGGCCGGGGTGAGGGAGAAGAACTCGCCGGTGCCGCCCGCCGCGAACAGGCCGGCGACGTCGTAGCCGCACAGCCAGTCGAGGTTGCTGCGGTACTGCGCCTCGTCGATGGCGAAATCGGCGGTGAAGGGGGTGACCGGGAAGGAGAGCAGGCCGGCGCCGAGGCGCTGGGCCATGTCGACGGGCGAGAGCGCGGTGGCCATCGGGTGTTTCCTCAACTCGAGTCTCGGGGCTGTCCCCGCTGGTCCCGAGGTCTAGCGCCGCGGATCATGCCCTTCCAGCACCATGTCGGCATGGTTCAATCCAATTCCGGCATCGATCCCGCGAGTTCGGCCAGGATCGGGATCAGCGGGTTGTCGTTGCCGCGGCGCCAGACGAGAAAAAGCTCCACCGGCCGGCGCGGCGCCGGGATCAGGGGTTTGAGCGTCACGCCGGCGACCCGGAGCGAGGCCGCCGATTCCGGCACCAGGGCGAGGCCGAGCCCTGAGCGCACCAGCGACAGGATGGTGTGGATCTGCGCCAGGTGCTGCACCGCCCGGGGGCTGAGGTCGGCCTCGGCAAAATAGTCGCCGACGAGGTCGTGGAAGTAGCGCGCCTCGTCCGGCGCATAGGCGATCAGGGGCTCGGCGGCGATGGCTTGCGCCGTCACGCCCGCGCTGGTGGCGAGGGGATGGTCGTCGGGAAGCGCCACCACCAGGGTCTCGCGGGCGATGCGCAGGGAGCCGTCGGCCGCCGGCGGCAGGGGCGGGCGCATCAGGCCGAGATCGATGCCTTGCGACCCCAGCGCCTCGGCCTGGGCGGCGCTGATCATCTCCTTCAGGTGGATGTCGGCCTCCGGCAGGCGATTGCGGGCCGCCCGCACCAGGTCGGGCAGGGTGCGGTAGGCGGCGGCGGCCGTGAAGCCGAGGGTGATGCTGCCGGCCTGGCCCGCCGCCACCCGGCGGGCGGTCGCGGCCGCCTCGTCCGACAGGCGCAGGATCCGGCGCGCCTCGGTGAGGAAGCGGCGCCCGGCCGGGGTCAGGCGCACGGCACGGCTGGTGCGGTTGAGGAGCGCGACGTCGAGGACGCGCTCCAGCACCTGGATCTGCCGGCTCACCGGCGGCTGGGTCAGGTGCAGCCGCTCGGCGGCGCGGCCGAAATGCAGCTCCTCGGCCACCGCCACGAAGCAGCGCAGCTGGCTCAGTTCGAACATTCGGGGTACTCCGCGCCGGCGGGATGAAAACCGGATGCTCGCGCGTTCGCAACCCGGGGCTCGGGTGATCCTCCGGCCGTGATCCGACAAGAGAAGGCCGCCGATGTCCTCGCCGCTCCACCTCGTCCGGCATGCCGTCCCGTTCACCGCCTACCCGTACCGGGGCGAGGGGATGGCGTGCAATCTCTGCGGCGGGACGCAGACCCTGACCGTCGCCGAGACCGACCGGCGCCTGAAGCGGCTGCGCTCCGTCGCCTGCACGGAATGCGGGCTGATCCGCACCGACCCGATGCCGACCGCCGCCGAGCTCGACGCCTACTATGCCTCGGCCTACCGCGCCGCCTACCAGTTCGCCCTCGGCCGGCGCCCGCCGCGCCACCACCTCCACCGCTCCCGGCGCGAGGCGGGGTTTCGGGCCGACCTGCTCGGCCCCGCCCTGCGGCCGGGCGCGCGGGTGCTCGATTTCGGCGCGGGCTCGGGCGAGTTCCTGGCCGCCGCGGCCGCGCGGGGCTGCACCGTGACGGGCGTCGAGCCCGGCCGCTCCTACGCCGCCTTCGCCCGCGCCGAGCACGGCGCGCGGGTGCTCGACGGGATCGAGGACCTCTCGCCCGAGGAGCGCTTCGACGTCGTCACCGTGCACCACGTGCTGGAGCACCTGCGCGACCCCGTCGACACCCTGGCGCGGCTGGCCCTCCGGCTCGCCCCGGGCGGCGTGCTCTACGCCGCGGTGCCCAACATGGCGGCGACGGGCAAGCCGCCGCACGAGCGCTTCCACTTCGCCCATGTCCACGGCTTCGTGCGCGAGACCCTGGACCGCGCCGCCCGCCGCGCCGGGCTGGTGCCGCACCCGGATTACTGGCGCGAGGACACGACGGTAGTGTACCGGCCCGCCGAGGCCTCCGACGGGCCCGCCCCCGCCGCGCCCGGCCTGGCGCAGGACCTCGCCGCCGCCCTCGCGCCGGTCCGCCCCGGCGCCTACCTCGCCTCGGGCGCCTGGCTCCGCCCGATGGTCCGGCGGAATGCCAAGGCGATCCGGGATACGTTCGGGGGGCGGTAGGGCGGGTTCGAGGGACGGGGACGGCCGGCTTCCTTCCCAGGTCCCGCAGAGCAGGGCAATTCTCCCAAGAAGAGACGCGGATCTTCTCCTCTCCCCGCGGGCGGGGAGAGGGCCGAGCCCTCGTTCAGAGGGAGAGGCAAGCGCAGGCGAAGCCGGAGCGAGGGTGAGGGGGTGTTTCCGGATGAGGCTCCTTCGGAAACACCCCCTCACCCTCGCCCTGCGGGCTTGCTGTTCCCCCTGGACGGTGGAACAGCCCTCTCCCCGCCCGCGGGGAGAGGAGAAGTCCCGCGGTCTTCCTTTCTCCGGACAGCCTGGCCCCCGCTCGAGGACCACCATCCTCCTCCGGCACGCCGCCCACCCCTATGACCCACGCCCCACCTCGTTGCGGAATTGCCACGAGCCCTAACATCCACCGCGCAATTCAGGATTCCGCCTTCGCATGCCGATCCGGCGTGCTAGAAAAAATCTAGCTGGAACAACAACTTAGTATCATTCTAAAGAACGGCGTCACCCCGGGCGGGTCATCCTCCCAGGGCAGGTGGGCCGTTGCCCGAAGGTCTCGCCATGCGTTCCCATCCCCGCCTTCCCGTCCGGTCCCGCCGCCTCGTCGCCGCCCTCGCCGGCGGCGTCTCCCTGATCGGGCTCGCCGCCGGGGGCGCGGCGGCGCAGGAGGCGACGCCGCCGCGCCAGGGTGCCGCGGCCGGCGGCGCGATCCAGCTCGAGGCGATCGACGTCGCCGGCAACGGCGCCGCCGCCGGAGCGCCGGCCGGCGCGGCCGTAATCGCGGCCCGCCCGAAGGAGGATCCGCGCGGCCCGATCGACGGCTACGTCGCCAAGCGGACGCTGACCTCGACCAAGACCGACACGCCGTTGATCGAGACGCCGCAATCGGTCACCGTAATCGGGCGCGAGCAGCTCGACGCCTTGAAGCCGCAGCAGGTCGCCGACGCGGTCGCCTACTCGGCCGGCGTCTACGGCAACGTGTTCGGGCCGGATCCGCGGGTCGACTTCTTCCTGATCCGCGGCTTCACGGCGAACGATACCGGCCTGTACCGGGACGGCCTGCAGCTCTTCAATTACGGTTTCGCCACCTACAAGGTCGACCCGTTCGGCCTCGAGCGCATCGACGTGCTGCGCGGGCCGGCCTCGGTCCTGTTCGGCCAGGGTGGCCCCGGCGGCTTGATCAACCTGATCAGCAAGAAGCCGCCCATCGAGCCGCTGAACTATGTCGAGGTCGGCGGCGGCTCGTTCGGCCAGAAATACCTCGCCTTCGATTTCGGCGGTCCGGCCGACAAGGAGGGCCACTGGTTCTACCGCCTGACCGGCATCGGCCGGCAGGGCGGCACCCAGATCGACGGGCTCGACGAGAATCGCGGCTACATCGCCCCGTCCTTCACCTACAAGCCGGACGGCGCCACCACCTTCACGCTGCTGTCGAACTTCCAGTACGACGATACCGGCCGCCTCAACGCGTTCCTGCCGTATTACGGCACGGTCCGGCCGACGGTGCTCGGCCTGCGCATCCCGCAGAACTACAACGTCTCGGATCCGTTCAACAACACATACCGGCGCAGCCAGGCCAGCGTCGGCTACGAGTTCGAGCACGTCTTTAACGATACCTGGACCTTCCGGCAGAACCTGCGCTACGCCTTCAGCGATTCGCTCGACGACGCATTCCTCGGCGGCCTGTTCGGCCTGAACGGCACCGGCTACGCCGACGCGAACCAGACCCAGATCGCCCGCTACCGCTTCCGCGCCTCGTCGCGCGCGCGTCTGTTCAACGTCGACAACCAGGCGGTGGCCCGGTTCGACGACGGCCTGTTCAAGCACACCTTCCTGATGGGGCTCGACTACAAGAACTTCCAGCTCAACGACAACAACGCCACCGGCGGCTTCGTCGGCCCGACGGTCGCCAACTTCAACATCATCACGCCGAACTACGGCAGCCCGAGCGTCCCGGTCGCGCCCTATCTCGTCAATTACGACGTGTTCCAGCAGCTCGGCCTCTACTACCAGGACCAGATCAAGCTCACGCCCGAGCTGACCCTGGTCGTGTCCGGCCGCGGCGACTTCACCTCGAACGAGGTCAACAACCGGCTCACCAGCACTCAGACGCGGCAATCGGCCAATGCCTTCACGCAGCGCTACGGCCTGATCTACAACTTCGATTTCGGCTTGGCGCCGTATGTCAGCTACGCGACCTTCTTCAATCCGCAGGTCGGCACCAACTTCTTCAGCCAGCCATTCAAGCCGACCACCGGCGACCAGTACGAGGTCGGCGTCAAGTACGAGATCCCGGGTGCCAACGCCTTCCTGACGCTCGCCGCCTTCGATCTCGCGCTCGCCAACACCCTCACCGCCGACCCGACCAACGCCCTCAACCAGCTCCAGCTCGGCGAGACCCGCTCGCGCGGCTTCGAGGCCCAGCTGGTGGCCAACATCACCAAGGACTTCAACGTCGTCGCGTCGTTCACGAGCTACAACCTCGAAGTCACCAAGGGCGACGTCGGCACGATCGGCCGGACGCCGACCAACGTGCCGGAGACCCTGGCCTCGGTCTTCGCCGACTACACCATCCCGACCGGCGACTGGGCCGGCTTCGGCTTCGGCGCCGGCGTGCGCTACGTCGGCCGCTCCTTCGCCGACGTGAGCAATACCCTGACGGTGCCCGAGCGCGCCCTGTTCGACGCGGTGATCCATTACAGCCGCGACAACTGGCGCTTCGCCATCAACGCCGCCAACCTCGCCGACAAGCGCTTCGTCTCGTCGTGCCAGTCGGTCACCGCCTGCTTCTACGGCGAGCAGCGCCGCATCACCGCGAGCCTGAGCTACAAGTGGTGAGGCGAGAGGCGGGGAGGTCGCTCCCCGCCCGTCACCCCGGGATCATCCCGAGGACGTGGCGCGGGAAGTCGGGCAGGGCGACCGTGCCGCTCTCGTAGACCTGGAACACGCTGAGCGTCCCGTCCCGCAGGGCGTCGAGGGGCAGCTGGATCTCGAAGCCGGCGGTCAGCGCGTCGGAATCCGCCAGATGCGCCGCCACGTCCTGCCGGGTGATGCTCTCGGCGATCATGAACCGGCGCCCGCCCCGGCCGCCCCAGCGGGCGATCCAGGCGAGCGGCCGGCCGCGCCCGGAGGCGAAGCACCAGCCCGCCACAGTGACGGGCGTGCCGAGGATGGCTGAGGCCTCCCCGATCGTGACGGCGTCGAGGTTCGGGCGGCTGCGCGCTCGTGCGATCCAGGCCCGGCGCAGGGCCGGCGGCGTCTCGGCCGTGACGAGGCAGGCGCGCGTGCCGGGCGCGACGAAGAGCGTGGTCCCGGCCTCGTGGAGATCCGCGCCGCTCTCGTCGCCGATCAGGGCGCGCAGCCGGTAGCAGCCGGGCGGTATGTCGCGCATCTGCGCCTCGGCGCCGAGCCGCACAGCGCCGTCCTCGTCGCGCCGCGCCGCCCGGGTCCAGGCCGTGCCCGCGTCGCTCGACAGGATCAGGTAGGACGGACCGCGCCGCGCGCCGTCCGGCACCAGCACGTCGAGGCGGGTGCGACCGCCCTGGCGCGCCACCGGCACATCCTCGACCAGCGGCAGCCCGTGGCCGGCGAGGAGCACGGGCTCCGCGCTCCGGCGCAACGCGCCCTCCGGCACCGGCAGGCCGGTCCGCCACGGCGTGACGGGGCCCGGCGCGGGGAAGCCCGGGGCGGTGAAGCGCGCGACCTCCCGGGCCGCCGCGACGTGATCGGGAAAGACCTGGAGCAGGTCGACCACGTGCAGGCCCGCCGGCAGGTCCGCGGTGCGAATCTGCGCCGCGAAGCCCGCCTGCTCGGCCCGGCCGGTGCCGAACCGGCCGGCGAGCTCGGGGCGGCGCTCGGGGAAGGCGGTGACGTAGCGCGTGGCGGTCGCCGAGCGCAGCCGCAGCCAGGTCTGCATGGGGCGTCCGGCCTCCGGCCGCCAGATCCAGCCGCGCAGCGAGAGGCTGTCGCCGGCCGCGCAGGCACCGATCCGGCCGGGCAGCCGCTGCCCGTCGACGACGAGGTCGGCGATCTCCCACGACAGGCCCGGATCGCCCGGCGCCAGCGTCCGCTCGGGCAGGGCCGCCACCGCCGGCGGCAGGGCCTCCGTGACGGCGCTCGTCTCCTCGGCCCCGTCCCAGACGATCGCCGGGCCGGTCCAGTCGGGGTGGTTGAGGCGGTATCCGAGATCGAGGGCCGAGAGGGTGAAGGGCGCGGACGGTTCGCCCGGCGCGGCGTGCGGAACGGGCCGGGCCGCGATCAGGTCGCGGTAGAGCGCCGCCATCCGCGCGGCGTGCCCGGCCACGGTCGGGAAGGTCCTCTTCGCGATCGCGGCGTGCAAGGCCGCGACGAGGTCCGGATCGTGCGCCAGCCGCCGCAGGGCCTGGCGCACGGCGCCGGACTCGCCGGGCGGGACCTTCAGGCCGTCGACGCCGTCGGTGACCCGCTCCCCCTGGGCGCCGAGATCGGTGGCGATCGGGATCAGGCCGGCCCGCCACGCCTCGGTCAGCGAGATCATGTAGGTCTCGGGCCAGAGCGAGAGGTGGAGCGACACGTCGCAGCCGGCGAGGAGCGCCGGCACCTCGTCGCGGGTGTAGCCGCCGCGCAAGGTCAGCCGCTCCCCCGCCTGCGCCTCGAAGGCGGCGGCGAGGTAGCTCTCGACATAGCCCAGCACCTCGAAGACGATGGGCTCGCCCTCCGTGATGCGCAGGAGTTCGAGCAGGGTCCGGGCGCCCTTGTGGTCGACGACGTTGCCGAGCACCGCGACCCGCAGAGGAGGGCGTTTCCCGGGGGTGGTCGTCTTGAGGGTGGTCGTCTTGGGGATAGTCGTCTCGGAGGCGGCGGGCACCGGTTGCGGCAGGGATGCGGGCTCCGCATCGACCATCTCGATCACCGCGACCCGGGCCGTCGCCTCCGGGTAGAAGGCCCGGACGTAGTCGGCGGTGGCGGGCGTGCTGGTGACGAAGGCGTCGAGGCTCGGGAGCATCCGCGCCACGAACCCGTCGCGCCGGGCCTTCGCGCCGGCGGGCAGCCCCTCGGTGCCGGCGAGGCAGCCGTCGCACTGCCCCTCGCCCCGGTTGACCACGTCGCAGAACCGGCCGTGCTGGTTCATCAGGGTGTAGCGGTGGCAGACCAGGAAGAAGTCGTGCAGCTGGGCCACCACCGGCACGCCGTGCGCCCGGGCGATCGCCGGCAGGCTCAGGGGCAGGCCGAGCAGGTGGTGGACGTGGACGAGGTCGATGCGGCGCTCGACCAGGATGCGCTCGAACAGGGCCTCGATCTCGGGGCTCGCGAGCAGCCGCTCCGCCGGCGGGATCGGCAGTGTCTCCGAGGTCGCGCCCTCGTCGAGGCGCAGCACCCAGGCCTCCTCCTCGAAGGAGGGGTAGAGGAACAGGGGCTCGAACCCGTCGAGGGCCTCCGCGAGCTGCTCCTGGTAGAACTCCACCCCACCGCCCTGTCGCCGCCCGGCCCGGTTGTGGGCGACGAAGAGCAGGCGGGGCTTGGGCGCGGTCGAGACGGGCGCGACCGACATGGTCTCACGCTCCAGGACCGCCCGCACGATCACGTCGACCCGGTGGTCGTAGAGGTGCTCGGCGCGGGTGCGCGCCCGGGCCCGTCCGGCCATGGCGATGCGCTCGTCCGGGTCGGCCAGCAGGGCGGCGATCGCCTCGACGGCGTCGTCCTCGGCGCAGGCGCGGATCTCGCGCCCGGCCTCGTAGTAGTCGAAGGTTTCCGGATCCGCGCCGACCACGAGCTGCGCGCCGCCGGCGAGCGCCACCTCGAACAGCCGCGGCGGCGGCGTCGTGCCGGACGGGGTCTCGTCGGCGCCCGCGGTGAAGATCCGGGGCAGGGTCAGCACCACCCGGCTGGCATTGGCGAGCCGGGCGAAATCCTCGTTGCCGCAGCGCCAGTCGATGATCAGGTCGTTACGCACCAGCACGGCCGGCGGCAGGTAGGCGTTGGCCGGCAGCGCGACCTTCACCTTGAGGTCGTGGGGAAAGGCCGACAGGATCCGGTTGAGCGTCGCCACTCGGTTCGGCCAGGCCGTGCCGACGAACAGGAGGTCGTAGCGGTAATCCGCGTCGACCGGCCGGACGGGCAGATCCTGGAACAGGGTCGTGGCCGCCAGCGGCAGGTGCCGGGCGCCGGCTTCATAGCGGGGCAGCGAGCCGCGATCGTTGGTGAAGACGAGGTCGAAGCAGCCCGAGAGCCGGGCATTGGCCGCGCTCAAATACGGGTCCTCGGTGGTCCAGAGCGCGCTGGTGCCGGCGAGCGCGCAGAGGCGCCGCAGCAGCGCGTGGTGACGGCTCGCACCGCCGAGCGCCAGGACGAGGTCGAACCGCTCATCCTGCGCCAGCGCCACCGCGTCGGCATGGGTCGCCCGCACCACCCGCGCGACCGACGGGTGGCGCCGCAGGGCGTCGGCGACCGCGAGCGCGATGTAGGCGTTGCTGGTCCTCGGCTCGGTGTCGAGCAGGAGCACCGAGAGAGGCGCGGGGAGGGGCAAGACGATTCCCTTGGCGGTTCCGGTCACGCGGCCATCGCCGCCAGGATGGTCTCGGCCCGGTGGCGGTAGGTGTGGGCGTCGAGGACCCGCGCGCGGGCGCGCTCGGCCATCGCCTCGAAGGCGGCAGGCTCGCGGCGGGAGCGGGCGATGGCGTCCGCGATCTCGTCGACGTCGTCGAAGAGCAGGATCTCCCGGCCCTCCTCGAAATAGTCCAGGATCTCGAGCCCGGCGGCGAAGCAGAGCTGCGGCGCGCCGGCGAGCGCGGCCTCGAAGACCCGCGGCCCCGGCGTCGCGGCCGGCAGCCGGAAGCGCCGGTTGGCGATGTCGAGGTCGCGGCCGACCGCCAGGGTGAGGCGCGCCGCGCTCGCCCGGTCGGCCATCGCGGCGGGCTCCAAGCGGATGTTCTCGGCGAAGGGCAGGGCGGCCGGCCAGCCCGCGCCGCGCACCTCGACCCGGCACCCCGACAGGCTGCCTTGCGCGCGCTCCAGGAGCGCGATCCGGTTCGGAAACGCGGCGCCGCAGAAGAACAGGTCGAGGCTCCGCTCCGCCATCGGACGTACGCGCCGGTCGTGGGTCCGGCGGCAGGCGGCGAGCGGCAGGTGCGAGACGGACGGGTGCCGGTAATGCGGCAGGGCCCAGCGGTCGTTGGTGAAGATGTGGTCGGCCAGGGCCTCGGCCTTGGCGGCGTAGTCGAACTCGTAGGGATCGTCGTGCAGCCAGAATGCGAGGCGGGCGCCCGCCCGCCGGACGCTGCGCGCCAGCCCGCGCAAGGGGGCGGCATCCACCGCGACGCTGCCCAGCGCCACGACGAGGTTCGGGCGGAAGTCGGCGACCGCCTCCTCGGCGAGTTCCAGCGGGCTCGCCCGCACGGCGCCGGGGCCGAGCACGTCCGCGAAGCCGTCGCGCAGGGCGTCGCGGATCGGGACGTTGTGGTTCACCGCGTCCGGGCTCGTGCTCGCCACAAGGACCTTTTCGGGAGACGAGCCTTTCAGGAGCATGCGGACCGGTGTGGCGAGGAGGGTGATGCGGGCGACGGGGGACTAGGAGCAGACACGGGAATAGGGGAAGACACGGGGGTCTGGAAAGGCCCGGGGAAGGCGAATGCCGAACCCGCGCAAGCCGTCGGGATCGAGGCGTCGCCCACGGCCGTCTCCACCCCATCCCGTCGCTCAGGCCCCATGCCCCAGGGGGACTCGACGGGGGATCCGACACGGAACCCGAGGCGCCCTCGGACGCTCTCCCCCGGATCCGCGGCCGTCCGCTTCCGGACGATCCGGCGACAGGTCGCCTCGCGCGTGATAGGATAGGGAACCATGATTGCCCGCATGCCTCCGCCGCGCCATTCCTCCGCACCCGGCGCCCCGCGAGGCGGGTCCGGCTCCGCTCCGCACGCCACCCGCGGCCCGATCCTCCGCCCGGCCTCATGAACGCCCCGGATTATCGGAGCCTCTTCGAGGCCGCCCCCCATCCCTACCTCGTCCTCGACCCGCAGGGCCGCGTCGTGGCGGCGAACCAGGCCTATCGCCGGGCCTGTCGCGACGGCGCGGATCGCGACGACCCGGACCACCTCGTCGGCCGCCACCTCCGGGAGGTATGCCCGGGCGGGGGCGCCCCGCTGCAGGCCTCGGTCGCCCGCGCGGTCGCGACCGGCCGGCCCGACATCGTCGCGCCTGAGGGCGCCGGCTGGAGCGTCACCCACATCCCGGTGCGCGACGCCGCCGGCGCGGTCGGCGCGGTGCTGCACCACCGGACCGGACCGGCGGCCGTCTCCTCGCAGGAGGCCCCGACCGGGCGAGATGCCTCGGTCCTGCAAGAGGCTTTGGTCCTGCAAGAGGCTTTGGCCCTGCAGGAGGCGCAGGAGCGGCGCGAGCAGATCTTCCAGCAGATGCCGGGCTTCGTCGCGGTTTTGCGCGGACCCGCCCACGTCTTCGAATACGTCAACGACGCCTACGTGACGATCGCCGGCGAGCGTGATTTCGTCGGCCGCACCGTGCGCGAGGCCTTCCCCGAGCTCGCCGACCAGGGTTTCTACGAGCTCCTCGACACGGTCTACCGCACCGGCCGGCCCTTCGCCGCCCGCGCGATGCCGATCCTCCTCACCGGCGACGAGGCCGAGCGCGCCATCGACCTTCTGTACCAGCCGCTGCGGGACGGGTCCGGCGCGGTCACCGGCATCTTCGTTGGCGGCTACGACGTCACCGAGCAGGTCCGCTCGCAGGCCGCGCTCCGCGACAGCGAGGACCGCTACCGCACCCTGCTCGAGAGCATCGACGTCGGGTTCTGCATCCTCGAGATGAAGTTCGACGGCGCCGGCCGCGCGGTCGATTACCGGATCGCCGAGGCGAACCCCGCCTTCGCCCGCCAGACCGGGGCCGACGTCGCGGGCCTGTGGGTGAGCGAGTTCGCCCCCGACCTCGAGCGGCACTGGTTCGACACCTACGGCCGCGTGGCGCTGACCGGCGAGCCGGTCCATTTCGAGAACCAGGCCGACGTGTTCGGGCGCTGGTTCGACGTGCGGGCCCTGCGGGTCGGCGATCCGGCCCTGGCCCGGGTCGCGGTGTTCTTCAGCGACATCTCGGACCGCAAGCGCATGGAGGAGGCGCTGCGGGTCCTCAACGCCTCGCTGGAGCAGCAGGTCGCCCAGCGCACCGCCGAGCGCGACCAGATCTGGCAGGCCTCGACCGACCTGTTCTGCGTCGCCACCCTCGACGGCTACTTCGCCAGCCTCAACCCGGCCTGGACCGCGCTCCTCGGCTGGAGCGAGGCCGAGCTCCTGGCCCGCCCGTTCCTCGACTTCGTGCACCCGGACGACCTGCCGGCGACGGTCGCGGCGGCGGCGGACCTGGCGCGGGGCGAGGCGCTGCCGACCTTCGAGAACCGCTACCGGCACCGGGACGGCTCGTATCGCTGGCTGTCCTGGAACGCCGTGCCGCGGGACGGGCGCATCTACGCCACGGTGCGCGACGTCACCGCGATCCGGGTCCAGGCCACCGCGCTCGCCCAGGCCGAGGAGGCGTTGCGGCAGTCGCAGAAGATGGAGGCGGTGGGCCAGCTGACCGGCGGCGTGGCGCACGACTTCAACAACCTGCTCACCATCATCCGCTCGTCGGTGGATTTCCTGCGCCGGCCCGAGCTGCCGGAGGCGCGCAAGCGCCGCTACCTCGACGCGGTCTCCGATACGGTCGACCGCGCCGCCAAGCTCACCGGCCAGCTCCTCGCCTTCGCCCGCCGCCAGGCCCTGTCGCCGGCGGTGTTCGACGTCGGCGACAAGGTGCGGGGCGTCGCCGACATGCTCGACACGGTCACGGGTACCCGCGTGCGGGTCGTGGTGGCAGTGCCCGACGAGCCGTGCTTCGTGCGCGCGGATCTCAGCCAGTTCGAGACCGCGCTCATCAACATGGCGGTCAACGCCCGCGACGCCATGGAAGGCGAGGGCACGCTGACCTTGAGCCTCACCGGCGGCGTCCCGATGCCGCCGATCCGGGGCCATGCCGGCTCCCAGAACGCCTTCGCGGCGATCTCGCTGACCGATACCGGGCCGGGCGTGCCGCCGGACCTGATCGGCCGCATCTTCGAACCGTTCTTCACCACCAAGGAGGTCGGCCGGGGAACCGGCCTGGGCTTGAGCCAGGTGTTCGGCTTCGCCAAGCAGTCGGGCGGCGACGTCGACGTGACGAGCCGCCCAGGGCATGGCGCCACCTTCACCCTCTACCTGCCGGAATCTCCGGCGGCCGCCGCGTTCCAGGACGACGGCACCGCAGACGCCTCGGCCTCGCCGATCGGCGCCGGCGAGAGCGTGCTCGTCGTCGAGGACAACATCGAGGTCGGCCGCTTCTGCACCCAGATCCTGCAGGACCTCGGCTACCGCACCACCTGGGCGACCAACGCCGAGGAGGCGCTCGACCGGCTCGGGCCCGACGGGGCCGGGTTCGACGTGGTGTTCTCCGACGTGGTGATGCCCGGCATGGGCGGCCTCGCGCTCGCCCACGAGCTGCGCCGGCGCCTGCCGCGCCTGCCCGTGGTGCTCGCCTCCGGCTATAGCCACGTGCTTGCCCAGGACGACGCCCACGGCTTCGAGCTCCTGCACAAGCCGTACTCGGCCGAGCAGCTCGGCCAGATCCTGCGCCGCGTCACCGGGCCGGGCTCGCGGCAGCGGGCGGGGTGAGGAGCGGGAGTTCGCGATGGAGCCCGACAGCATCGTCCTCGCGGCCAACGGGTTCGTGCCGAACAACCCGGTTCTGCCGGTGCTGCACTATCGCGGCGTCACTGCTGGCGCCGCGGATCCGGCCGCCGCCTTGGAAGCGCTCTTCTCCCGCAACGGCTGGCCGGCGCAGTGGCGCGGCGGCGTCTTCGCCTATCACCACTACCACTTGACCGCCCACGAGGTGCTGGGCATTGCCGGGGGCCGCGCCCGCCTGGTCCTCGGCGGCGAGGGCGGCCGTGCGGTCGCGGTGGAGGCCGGTGACGTCCTGGTGCTGCCGGCCGGCACCGGCCATTGCCGGCTGTCGGCGAGCCCGGACTTCCTGGTGGTCGGCGCCTATCCGCCGGGCCAGAGCTTCGACCTGTGCCGCGCGGCCCCGGACGCCGCCGCGCTCGCCCGCATGGCCCGCCTCGGCTTTCCCGACAGCGACCCGGTCCACGGACCCGGCGGCCCGTTGACCCGGTTGTGGCGCCGGCCGTGAGGCGGCGCGAAGGATCTTCGCGCTTCACGGAGCGGTCAGGCCCCGGGGCAGGACGTGCGCTGCGATCGCTTCGGCCGGATGACGGTCGGCGCGCCACCTGGATGATAGACCCGCCTGGGCACCCGGATCCCGGTTTCGTTCCATAATGCTAGTTATGCGAATCAAGGAGCCTGGTCCGGAACCTCCTCCCCCTGGCAGTTCGGGACGCAGGGCCTGCCGCGTCCCGAGCTATGCGTCTACCCGAGCGCCTGGTTGGCGAGGGTGAAGATCCGGGCCGGGCCGGTCGCGGGCGGCTCGCCCCGGGTCATCGTCACCGACAGGTCGACATTGGCGAGGCCGCAGGCCTGCGCGAAGGCGACGAGCGGCCCGTCGCGCTCCGGCGTGTCGAGCCGCAGGAACGTGCCGGCCCGATCCCGCACATGAGGGCTCGCGAGCGCGACCGCGGATTCCGCGTCCGCGGCGACGACCGGGCCGACGATGTGCCCCCGGCCGAAGGGCCGGCAGACCGCGTAGCCGGTGATCCGGCCGTCCTCTTCCAGGACGACGGTCCGCCCGGCACGGGCCAGGGCATCGAGCATTCGGGCGCGGTCACCGCCCGCGGCCTCGCGGTCGAGGACGGCGATGGCCGGCCGGTCGGCCTCCGTGGCCGGGCGCACCCGCGGATCGTCGATTGCGGCGGCGACATCGACGATCCCCTGGTACTGCGTGTTGGAGCCGGTGACCCGAAAACCCTCGGATTCGTAGAGCCGCCGGCCCGCCTCCGTCGCGGTGAGCCGGATCGTGCGCGGGCCCGCGGCGGAAAACAGCTCCCGCATCAGCCGCCGGCCGGTGCCCTGGCCCTGTAGCCGGGGCGAGACGATCACCATGCCGATGGTGGCGAGCCCGTCGTCGAAGGGCCACCACATCGCCGACCCCGTGACATGGCCGTCCGCGTCGCAGGCGACGAGGCCGTGGCCGATCTCCCACATCAGGCGCCAATCCTCCGCCCGGTGCGGCCAGCGCGCCTCGAGCGAGAGACCGTGCAGGGCCGCGATGTCGGCCTCGGTCATCGGGCGGAGCGTCGGCATGGCGTCCGTCCGGGTGATGGTGGCGGGGTTCGTCACTGCGTCGGGTCTCCGTGCCGCGGGCCGGGAAGGATGAGGCACCCCGACGCTCGCCGGAGGGCCGGGGCGCCGGAGCGGAGGACGGTCAGAGGCCGCCCATGTGGAACGACTTCAGCTCCAGGTACTCGTCGATGCCGTAGGCCGAGCCCTCGCGGCCGAGGCCCGACTGCTTGACGCCGCCGAAGGGCGCGGCCTCCATCGAGACCGTGCCGGTATTGAGCCCGACCATGCCGAATTCCAGCGCCTCGCCGACCCGCCAGGCCCGGCGGATGTCGGCGGTGTAGAAGTACGAGGCGAGGCCGAACGGCGTCGCGTTGGCGATGGCGATCGCATCCTCCTCGCGGGAGAAGCGCATCAGCGGGGCGAGCGGGCCGAAGGTCTCCTCGGAGGCGAGCCGCATGCCCGTCTCGGCCCCGGTCAGCACCAGCGGCGGCACGAAGCGGCCGCGCAAGGAGCCGGGATCGCCCGACACCAGCCGCGCGCCGCGGGCGAGCGCGTCGTCGAGATGCGCCGTGACCTTGGCGGCGGCGGCGTCATTGATCAGCGGGCCGATGGTGACACCGGCCTCGAAGCCGTTGCCGACCCGGAGCTTCGCCGCTTCCTCGCCTAAGCGCGCGGCGAGGCGGTCGTGGATGCCGTCCTGCACCAGGATGCGGTTGGCGCAGACGCAGGTCTGGCCGGCATTGCGGAACTTCGAGGCCATGATGCCGGCGACCGCCTGGTCGAGATCGGCGTCGTCGAACACGATGAACGGCGCGTTGCCGCCGAGCTCCAGGCTCAGCCGCTTGATGGTCGGGGCCGACTGGGCCATCAGCAGCCGCCCGATCGCGGTCGAGCCGGTGAAGGACAGCTTGCGCACGGTCTCGCTGCCGGTCATCTCGGCGCCGATCGGCGCCGCCTGGCCGGTGACGACGCTGAACACCCCCTTCGGCACCCCGGCCCGCTCGGCCAGCACCGCGAGCGCCAGGGCCGAGAACGGCGTCAGGTCGGCGGGCTTGACCACGATCGGGCAGCCGGCAGCGAAGGCCGGCGCCACCTTGCGGGTGATCATCGCGATCGGAAAATTCCACGGCGTGATCGCCGCGCAGACGCCGACCGGCTCCTTGAGCACCAGCACCCGGCGGTCGCCGGCGGGCGCGGTGAACACGTCGCCGGTGATCCGGCGCGCTTCCTCCGCGAACCACTTCGCGAAGCTCGCCCCGTAGGCGACCTCGCCGCGGGCCTCGGCCAGCGGCTTGCCCTGCTCGGCGGTCATGATCGCCGCGAGGTCCTCGGCATTCTCGAGGATCAGGGCGTTCCAGCTTTCCAGGATCGCCGCGCGCTCTGCCGGCGGCGTGCGGCGCCAGGCCGGAAAGGCGGCGTCCGCCGCCGCGATCGCCGCGCGGGTCTCCGACGCGCCGCAATCCGGCACGGTGCCGAGAATCTCGCCGGTCGCCGGGTCGGTCACCGCCAGGGTGCCGCCGGCTTCGGAATCGCGCCACTCGCCGGCGATGAAGGCCTGGAAGCGCAGGAGCGTGGGATCGCGCAGGCGGTCCTTGGTGAACATGGGGCGTCCTCGGACAGGTCGGAGATGGGTCGGACCACGCGGCGGCCGCGACTCCGGCGCTCGGCCGGCTCGCGGCACGGCTCGCGTCCTTACAGGCCGAGCAGGCCCGGCAGACCGCGGATGTCCTTGATCTCGTGATAGCCGTAATAGGGATTGGCCGGCTCGTGGCCGCGATTGACCCACACCTTGTTGGTGATGTGCATGTCGTGCGCGGTCATCAGGTCGTAGCGGAAGCTCGACGAGCAGTGCAGGATGTCCTCCGGGCCGCAGCCGAGCTGGTCGAGCATGTACTCGAAGGCCTGCATCCGCGGCTTGTAGGCCTGGGCCTCCTCCGCCGTGTAGGCGGCGTGGAACGGCGCGCCGAGCTTGGCGACGGAATGCGGGATCAGGTCCTTCATCGAGTTCGACAGGATCACCAGGGGGAATTCCTTGGCGACCTTGGCGAGACCCTCGACCGTGTCCGGATGCGGGCCCCAGGTCGGCACCGCGGCGTAGACCGCGTCGGCGTCGCTGTCGCGGTACTCCACCCCGTTGCGCTTGCAGGTGCGGATCAGCGCGTTGGCGACCACGTCCTTGTAGGGCTTCCAGGCGCCCAGCACCTCGTCGAGGCGGTAGGCCGAGAAGTCTTCCACGAAGGCGTCCATGCGCTCCGCGGCAACGCGGTCGGCGTAGAGCCGGCGGGCGACGGGCGCCATCTCGAAGTAGATCAGCGTGCCGTAGCAATCGAAGGTGATGTACTTGGGCGCCAGGCGGGTCATCGGGATCTCCCTGCGGTGTTCGACCGTGGTGAAACATTAAGACCGCCCGACCGCACCCGGACGCCGATCTGGCGGCCTTAGAAGCGGTGTTCCTGCGCTTTCGCCGCCGCCGGACGGCATGTCGTGCCGGAGGGGCCGCGCCGCAGCCTCTGCCGCCAGGAGCGCACCCGTCGCGACGTTCCGTCTGCTGATACCCCGTGATTCAGCGCCTCCCGCGGGCGACGTCCCCTTAATCTTGGTCCATCAGCGGGACCGCCCGGACGGGCGCCGCGTCTTCGAGCCAGCGAGGCCCCCCATGACCAGACCTGTCATCGCCTACAAGTCGGACCCGGTCCGCGGCGCCGTCTGGCACGACATCTTCGCCCGCGAGGCGCCCGACCTCCGCCTCGTCGACTGGACTCCGGAGGGCGACGCGGCCGAGGCGCCCTACCTCGTTGCCTGGACGCCACCGCCGGATCTCTCCCGCGCGATGCCGCGGCTCGAGGCCCTGTTCTGCATCGGGGCCGGCATCGACCACCTCCCCGTCCACGAACTGCCGCAAGCCGTGCAGGTGGTGCGGATGGTCGATCCGAACCTCACCGCCTCGATGGTCGAGTACGTCGTGATGGCGGTGCTGGCGCTCCACCGCGACCTGCCCTTCTACCGGACCGAGCAGGCGGTCGGCCGCTGGACTCCGCGTCCGGTGCGGCCGGCGACGGAGCGCCGGGTCGGCCTCATGGGGCTCGGCGTGCTCGGCCAGGCGGCGGCACGGGCGCTCGCCGGATTCGGCTTCCCGGTCCGCGGCTGGAGCGCGTCCCCCAAATCCCTCGACGGGATCGAGACCTTCGCGGGTGAGGCCGAGCTCGGCCACTTCCTGTCCGGCACCGACATCCTGGTCTGCCTGCTGCCGCTCACCCCGGCGACCCGCGGCCTCCTGAACCGCGACCTGTTCGCTCGGCTGCCCCTCGGCGCCGGACTGGTGAATGCCGGGCGCGGCGGCCACGCGGTCGAGGCCGACCTGATCTCCGCCCTCGACAGCGGGCAGCTCTCGGGAGCGATCCTCGACGTGCTGGCGACGGAGCCGCCGCCGGCCGGTCACCCGCTCCTCGCTCATCCGCGGGTGATGGTGACGCCGCACGTGGCGAGCGCCACCCAGCCGGCGGGCGCGGCGCGGCAGGTGATCCAGGGCGTGCGCGCCCACTTACGCGGCGAGCCGATCCCGCACGCGGTCGACCGCTCGCAAGGGTACTGACGCCGGCCCTTGAACGCAGGACGTGCAGTCCCATCTAAGGCACACGCGGGCCGCGGGGTCCGGGCAACCCCCTGCCCTCCCCCGTCGCCTCGATCAGATCCTTCCGGGTCCGAGCGAGTTGACAGGCGAGCCGGCTACCCTTAAACGACCGCTCACCGACGGGG
>NZ_JBEXZS010000061.1:0-1174 GCF_040593685.1 Methylobacterium sp. EM32
AGCTGCTGCTGCGTCTGCAGCGCCTTCAGCTTCGTCGACTCCTCCTCGATGTCCGCGTCCACCAGCGTGCCGATCGTCCGGTCGTTCGACTTCACCAGCGTGTCGACGAAGTTCTTCTGGCCGTCGATCTGCGTCTTGCTCGCGCCCAGCTTCGTGCCCGCATCCGTCGCCTTGGCGAGGGCCTTCTCCACCGCGTCGATCGCATTCTTCACGTACGTGTCGGTCTGCGACACACCGGTCGCAGAGTCGTAGATCTTGATCGTGCTCACCGCCATCGTGCCGCCGTCGATGATCCCGCCGCCCGCCGTGCCCGAGGCGGCGGTGCCGTTGCCGACCGCCGTCCCGCTGGCCGCACCGTAGCCGATGTTCACGGTCGCCGCGGCATCCATCGTGACTTCGACCTTGGCGGTGGCGCCCGCGCCAGCAACGATGGCGCCGGCGCCGAAGTCGCCGATCGTCTCGAACACCAGACGGTTCGAGTTGTCCAGGCTCGCCTGGATCTTGCCCTTGGTGTTCGTCGAGGCCGCGATCTGGTTGTTGATGGCGTCCACCAGTTCCTGGCGCGTGACCTTGGTGAGGTCCGCCGCCGCCGGGCCCAGCGTCGTCTTGTTGAGCGTGATGGTGTCAGCGGTGCCGCCATTCGCCTTCAGGGTGAAGGTCGCGACGCCGGTGGTGCTGAAGTCGATCGTGCTCGGGAGCGCCGTGGCGGCCGTCGTCTTGGCGGTGGTCGCCGGGGTCGAGGACGCGGTGTTGGCGTCGTAGAGGCGGATGCTGTTGACCGAGATGTCCACCGTCGAGAACGTGATCCCTCCGGTCGCGCCGCGCGAGAAGCCGGCGATCACCGAGCGGGTGTCGGTGTAGCTCGACAAGGAGGAGTTGACCGAGAGCCAGTTCTGGCCGCCCGACACCGAGGAGTCGGCCACGGACTTCATCTGGCTCTGGATGGCGGCGAGCTCGGTCTGGACCTTGGAGCGGTCGATGCCCGGCTGCAGAGCGGTCTGCAGCTTGGTGCGCATGTTCTGCAGGCTGGTGATGACGTTGTTGACGCCGTTATAGGCGGTGTCGACAGCCGAGGAGCCGAGGCCGAGCGCGTCCTTGACGGCGCCGAGCGAGGCGTTGTCGGTGCGCACGGTGGTGGCGATCGACCAGTAGGCGGCGTTGTCGGCGGCGGACG
>NZ_JBEXZS010000062.1:0-31350 GCF_040593685.1 Methylobacterium sp. EM32
TGGTGAAGTCGAACGACCGGACGATCGGCACGCTGGTGGACGCGGACATCGAGGAGGAGTCGACGAAGCTGAAGGCGCTGCAGACGCAGCAGCAGCTAGCGGTGCAGGCTCTCTCGATCGCCAACTCGGCCAGTCAGAACGTCCTGACGCTCTTCCGCTAAGCGGGGGAGGGCGGTCCCCCCGCGGGGACCGCCTGACACGATCGAACGAAGAGAGCCGCCCGGGACCGTCAGGGTCGGGGGCGGCTCTTCTTTTTCGTCTTAGAGCGCTTCACGATCGCGTTGCAGTCGCGAAGCTCTTTAGATCTTTGATTTTGCTGCATTTTCTTCGACGAACCGGTGTCCACTTCGTCGGAAAATGCTCTAGGGGGCGGCGATCAGCCGACGAAGGTGTAGCCGGCCAGGCGCTTGGCCTCGATCGGGTCGTAGCCGAGGCGCATCCGCAGCTTCTTGCGCAGCTTGCTGATGTGACCCTCGACCACGCTCTCGTCGACCGCCGCGTCGAGGTCGCCGTAGACCGCCTTGAAGATCTGGCCCTTGGTCACCGGCCGGCCGCGGTTGCGGGCGAGGTAGTCCAGGATGTCGCGCTCGCGCCGCGGCAGCAGCAGGCTCTGGCCATCGATCTCGGGGTCACGCCCGTCGGTATGCACCGTCAGGCGGCCGCTCTTGTCCGGCGTGCTCGCGGGCTTCGCCTCGCTGCGGTTGGTGCGGCGGCGGATCGCCCCAGCGCGGGCGATGATCTCCCGGACGTGGACCGGCTTGCGCACCACGTCGTCGATGCCGGCGGTGAACAGCGCGAGGGTCTGCTCCAGGGAGCGGGTCTCGTTGAGGGCGATGATCGGCGCGCCGGACAGGCTGCGCAGGGCGGCGGTGAAGGCCGTGCGGTCGGCGCAATCGCCGATGACGAAACCCTGCACCGCGGCGAGGTCCTGGACCGGGGTCGCGTCGATCCAGGTCCGGACGTCCCGCACGTCCAGGCCCCGGGCCGCCACACCCTCCACGCTGAAGCCCGCTACGACCTGCGCGGCCACGCTTTCCCGCTCGTCGACGACGATGTACACGCCAGCCCCCAAGATTCTTTCGAGATTTTTTGACGAGTGTTCTTGCCCCGGCGCCTGTATTGGCGACGGGCTTGTTTGTTTTTTATTGTGTCGAAGCAGCGTCGGATCTTCGCGGTGGACGTGCGATGTGATCCGGCTTGCGCGCCGAGGCACGATTTGGTGAACGATTTGTTATAGGGAGTTTCGCGCCGAAATGGTTAATTTTTCATTAACTAACAGCGCCGTCTGTTCGATCGCGGACACACCCTGTGGCATGCTGGCAACGCATCGATATTAAAATTCAGTTAAATCAAGGGGTTATGAAATCCTATGCTGCCTTGAGGGCCTGTGGCACCTGGGCAACGGTCTCGGGTTCCGTAGCGGAGGGTACCCATCCCGGACGGCCATCCGGCGACTTTGGAGTATCTTCCTACGGTGCGAATGCCGATTCGCAGAAGAACACGCGGCCGAATCACGGGTCGCGAGCATCCCCCGGTCGCAGCACGATCGGGGGATGCTCCGGGCGTTCAGCCGTCGAGCTCCGGGTAGCGCCGGAAGATCCCCTGCTGGTTGAACGGCACGCGCCGGTCGCTCGCCAGGTAGGCGGCGATGCGCGGCCGGGAGGCGACGAGGCGATGGAGGGCGACGACCTTCGGCGTCGCGCCGAGCGCCCGCTCGGTCGCCCGCGGGAAGGCGTAGGCGAGACCCTCGACGAGCTGGAACAGCGAGAGGTCGGCGTAGCTGAGGCGGTCGCCGACGAGGTGGCGCGGCCCCGCGGGGTTCGCGGCCAACACACGCTCGAGCCAGTCCAGGAATTTCGGGATCCGGTTCTCGCGAAAATCCTCGGCCCGGCGGGCGGCCTCGACCCGCTGCTCCTCGTAGTACAGGGCGGAGGCGATCGGGTGGTGGCTGTCATGGGCCTCGGCCACCGCGTCCGCGATGGTGAGCTGGATCTGGTGGGTCCAGATCCGGTCGGCCTCGCTCTCGCCGACGAGGCCGAGGCGCGGCCCGAGATGGAGCAGGATCGCGGCGGTCTGGCCGATCACCAGATCGCCGTCGCGCAGGTAGGGCGGCGCGAAGGGCGGGCGGGGCGGGGCGTCAAGGCCCGCCATCATGCCGTCGATGCCGTCCTCGCGGGCGACGTCGACGTACGCGGCGCCAGCCTCCTCCAGGGCGAGGCGAACGAACTCGCCCCGGCCCTGGATCAGCGGCCAGTAATGCAGCTCGTAGGCCATCGGCGTCACCCCTCGCTCGCGGCGCCCGTCGCCGACGGGCGCCGGTGCGGGCTCACCAGCCGCGCATCTCGTCGTGGTTGGGGCGCCTTCCCTGCGGCGTCAACCCGTCGATCACGCCCGGCAGCACCTGGGCGAGCTGCGCCAGCAGGTCGTTCCGGTCCATCCCGGTCTGGCGGCTGAGGGTCTCGATCGTGTCGGGACCGAGGGCCTGGGCGAGCTGCTGCGGCTGGATCGGCCGGTTATGGCCCGGGCCGATCCACGACTCGATCATCTCGCCGAGGCCGCCGCGGCGGAACCGGTCGATGAGCTGGTCGAGGCCGCCGCCGGCGGCATCCTCCGGCTGCTCCCGGTCGAGGCGGGAATACGGGCCGGCGCCCTGGTCGAACGGGTTCTGCATGCCGCCGCCGGGAGCCGGGGAGGGCGCTCCGCCGGGAATCGAGGAGGGCGCTCCGCCGCCCGGGCCGTCGAGCATCCCGGCGAGGTCGGAATAGGGGTTGTCCGGGTCCTCACCGCGCCGGGAGCGGGGCGCGTCGTCCCGCGGATCCGGCGTGCCGCCGTATCCGTGCGGATCGGGCATGCCGTAGCCGTGCGGGTCCGGGGCGTAGCCGTCGTCGGGCCCGGATTGCGGCGCCGGCCGCCGGCCGCCGCCGAAGATGTCGCCGAAGCCGCCCTGCATCGCCTTGGCGGCGAGCAGCATGAGCAGCGCCTTGACCAGGGGCGACATCGCCCCGGAGCCGCCGCCGCGACCCTCCTCGTGCCGGCCGCCGCCGAGGACGTTGCCGAGCACCGAACCGATGACCTGATCGAGCAGACCCATGGGTGCCTCCCCTCGCGCGTGTCGCGCGAGGGTTAACTGGGCTGGCGGGAAGCGGTTGCCTCCGATGCGCCCCGTCGGACCGCGAGGGCGGCGCGCCTACAGGATGCGGTCCCGGTACCGCTCGGGCGCCACCCAGCAGCTGCCCCGCTTGCCGAACAGGCGGTAGCGGTTCCGCGCGACGAGTCGGTAGACGAGATCGCGCAGCCGGGCCGGGACGAGGCGGAAGATCCGGGCGAGCCGCCAGGGAAACCCGAGCGTCTCGCAGATGTGGAGGACGGCGTCGCTGTCCCGGCGCACGCGGCCGCCCTCCAGGCCGCCTTCCAAGCTGCCTTCCACGACGAGCAGGCTCGCCGGATCGTCCGGATCCAGGCCGTGGCGGCGACAGAGCGACCGGCCGGTCTCGCCCTGCATCGCCGCGAGGCAGAACGTCGCCGCGCGGTCCCGCTCCAGGACGAAGCGGGCCTGGGCCGAGCACAGCACGCATTCGGCGTCGAACAGGATGATCGGGCCGGAACGAGCCGTCGTCATGCGGGCATCACCGCCCGTCGCCGGCCCCGTTGCCGCCGCCGGTGGCGCGCCGGTCCTTGGCGTCGAGCTGGTCGAGGGGGTTGGTGCGCGCGCGCGCATTGCCGCTCAAGCCCGTATCGCCGGGCATCACCTTGGTGTCGGGCTTGATCGCCTGGGGCGGCGCGATGCCGGAGGCGTCGCGGCGCGCACCGTCGGGGATGTCGGCCTGTGTCGGCTGGTCGCGCCGGTCGGAGATCGCGAGGGCCGGGGCGGCGCTCGCCGCCACAAGAAGCAGGGCGGAGGCGAGACGGGCGAGCGGGGGCATGGCGGGTCTCATGGCGAGTCTCCTGCGAGGTGTCTCGCAGGGGCAAAGCGGCCCGAAGCTCTGCGGTTCCGGCGGGATCCCGGGAAATCCCGATGGGTCCCGCTCCGAGGTCCCCTCATACGGAAAGGACCGCCCCGATGGGGCGGTCCTTCGACGGGTTTACATGTTCATCAGGGCGTTGGCGGTGCCGACCACCGTCATGGCGAGGCCGCCGGCCAGAACACCGATCATGCCGTAGGACACGGCGCGCAGAAGCTTCATCTCGCTCATTTCCGTCTCCTTGGGGTTAGCAGCGGTAGCCGCCGGAGGTCTGGCCGTACTGCTTGACCGGGAAGTTCTGCTGCCGGGCATTGCCCTCGGCGGCCGAACTCATCGGGCAGGAGCCGTAGAACGGCACGCTGTCATTGGCGCGGCCTCCGATCGAGCCGGTGGTCTCGACGTCCTGGCTCCAGAACGGGTTCGCGGGGGCGTTGGGGCTGAATGCCATGGCGGACGAGATCGGAGCGGCGCCAAGGACAATCGCGGTGACGACGGCGGCGATACGGGTCTTCATGTGGTATTCAGTCTCCTTGCCGCAGTGCCGGCCGGGGGTTCGGCCCGCCTCTGTTGCGGTGATTGAAATATAGGTGGCCTGTCCCCGCCGCGATGTGTCCTCGCGCACGCGGCGGAGCGGAACATGAACTCGGCGGCCGCCGTGGGTGGGCGGCGCTTCCCCGGCGCCTTCCCGTGCGGGAGGGCGCGTCCCGGCGGCGCCATCTGCCCGCCCGCGTCACATCCCGCTACCACCCCGGCCCGCTTCCCTGGAGCTAGTCTAAGCGGCGACACCCGAGCGGTCGCTCACGCGCACGCTCACGCGCAACGAGGTTCCTGCTGCCGATGGCCAAGCCCGTCCACTCGATGATCCGCGTCCTCGACGAGGAGCGTTCCCGTGCCTACTACGCCCGTGCCTTCGGCCTGGAGCTCGCCGAGCGCGTCGGTTTCGACGGCTTCGCGCTCGTCTACCTGCGCCACCCCGCGTCGCCGTTCGAGCTGGAGCTGACGGTCAATTTCGACCGCACCGAGCCCTACGACCTCGGCAACGGCTACGGCCACCTCGCGGTGGTTGTGGACGACGTCGATGCCGAGCACGCCCGCTTCACGCAGGAAGGTCTCCCGGCGACCCCGGTCAAGGACTTCCAGCACCAGGGCAAGACGCTCGCCCGCTTCTTCTTCGCCACCGATCCGGACGGCTACAAGATCGAGGTGATCCAGAAGGGCGGCCGCTTCGGCTGATCGCGACCCGGCCGGCCGGGCGAGCGCGCGGCAAAGACGCGCCCCCGGCCGGTCCGGCCCCAAGGCGAAACCGGTCAAAGACGTCGCCCGCCAACGACGTCACCCATCAAAAAAACACCTGAGAGGAGACACCCGATGAGAGAAGTCGATCCGCGCACGCGGTTCAGCCGCCGCGGCTTCCTGCAGAGCGCCGCCGTCGCCGCACCGGCCGCCGCCATCGCCACCGGCGCCGGGCTCCAGGTTTCGGAGGCCTGGGCGGAGAACGGCGCGGCGCTGGCGCCGGCCGAGCTGAAGACCCTGGTGAAGATGGCGCGGGACATCTACCCGCACGACTTCCTCGGCGACGTCTACTACATCACGGCGATCAAGCCCTGGGACGGCAAGGCCGCCGCGGATCCGGCGGTGAAGACGCTGCTGAAGGAGGGGGTGCGCCGCCTCGACGAGGATTCGCAGGCCCGCCTCAAGGTCAATTACGCCCAGATCGGCTGGGAGGCCGACCGGGTCGCGGTGCTGGAAGGCATCAGCCACACCGACTTCTTCAAGAAGATCCGCTCGGATCTCGTCGTCTCGCTCTACAACCAGCCGGAGCTGTGGCCGAAATTCGGCTACGAGGGCCCGTCCGCCGACAAGGGCGGCTACGTCCACCGCGGCTTCAACGATATCGACTGGCTGCCGAAGGTCTGACCGTCCGGCCGCCTGAATACATCTGCCGTCAATAAAAGAACAATCGATGAACAGCCGCGCCGGCCCGGCCGCGACCGGCCGCGCGGACCGGAGGAAACCATGGCCACTTTCGACCTGAACGACGACAGCCTCGTCGTCATCGTCGGCTCGGGCGCCGGCGGCGGCACGCTCGGCACCGAGCTGGCGCTCAAGGGCATTCGCTGCGTCATCCTCGAGGCGGGCGCCCGCCACAACATGGAGGATTTCGTCAACGACGAGTGGGCGAGCTTCGCCCAGCTCGCCTGGACCGACATGCGCACCACCTCGGGCTCGTGGCGGGTGGCGCGGGACTTCCCCAACCTGCCGGCCTGGATCGTCAAGGCGGTGGGCGGCTCGACCGTGCATTGGGCCGGCGCGAGCTTGCGCTTCGAGGAGCACGAGTTCCGCATCCGCGACCATTACGGCGCGATTCCCGGCGCCAACCTCCTCGACTGGCCGCTCACCCGGGCCGAGCTCGACCCCTGGTACGAGAAGGCCGAGGACCGGATGGGCGTGACCCGCACCAACGGCATCCCGGGCCTGCCGGGCAACAACAACTTCAAGGTGATGGAGGCCGGCGCCCGCCGCGTCGGCTACAAGGAGGTCCATACCGGCCGGATGGCGATCAACAGCGAGGAGCGGCACGACCGCGGCGCCTGCCAGCAGATCGGCTTCTGCTTCCAGGGCTGCAAGTCGGGCGCCAAGTGGTCGACCCTGATCGCCGAGATCCCCCGCGGCGAAGAGACCGGCAACCTGGAGGTCCGCCCGAACTGCATGGCCCTGCGCATCGAGCACGACGCCTCGGGCAAGGTGACGGGCGTGGTCTACGCCGACGCCGACGGCAAGATGCAGCGCCAGAGGGCCCGCATCGTCGCGGTGGCCGGCAACTCGATCGAGAGCCCGCGCCTCCTTCTCAACAGCGCCTCGAACCTGTTCCCGGACGGGCTCGCCAATTCCTCGGGGCAGGTCGGGCGCAACTACCTGCGGCACATGACCGGCAGCGTCTATGGCGTGTTCGAGAAGTCGGTGCATATGTATCGCGGCACCACCATGGCGGGCATCATCCGCGACGAGGCCCACCACGATCCGAAGCGGGGCTTCGCCGGCGGCTACGAGATGGAGACGGTCTCCCTCGGCGTGCCGTTCATGGCGGCCTTCCTCAATCCGGGCGCCTGGGGCCGATCCTTCACCAGCGCGATGGAGCAATATCCGCGCATGGCCGGGATGTGGCTCGTCGGCGAGGACCTGCCGCAGGAGACGAACCGCATCACCCTCGACCCGGTGGTCAAGGACAAGCACGGGATGCCGGTGGCGAGCGTCCACTACGACGACCACCCCAACGACATCGCCATGCGCAACCACGCCTACAAGCAGGGCGCGGCGATCTACGAGGCGGTCGGCGCCACCGTCACCTACCCGGTCACGCCCTATCCGAGCACCCACAACATGGGCACCAACCGGATGAGCGCGAAGCCGCGGGACGGCGTGCTGAACAAGTTCGGCCAGACCCACGACGTGAAGAACCTGTTCGTCTCCGACGGCAGCCAGTTCACCTCCGGGGCGGCCTGCAACCCGACCCTGACCATCGTGGCGCTGGCGCTCCGCCAGGCCGACCACATCGCCGGCGCGATGCAGCGGCGGGAGATCTGATGCGCACTCCGCTCCCGTCCCTCGTCCTGCTCGCGGCGCTCGCCGCGGGCCCCGCCCTGGCCCAGCAGGGCTCGGCCACCCCCGCCGCGCCCTCGCGCCAGCCCGGCGGGGCCGCGGCCTATCCGAACAGTCCCGGCGGCCAGCCGGCCGCCGAGCGGGACGGCCGGTCGGTCGCGACCGACCACGCCGCCTGCCCCGGCCCCGGCCCGTGCGCGGCCGCCCCCGGGCCGTCCGGCGCCGCGGATGCGAGCCGGACGCCCACGCCGAGCAGCTCGGTCGGCCAGGCCGGCCCGGTGCCGAGCACCGCCTATCCGGACGCGCCAGGCGGAATGCCGTCGAACCGGCCGGACGGCACCGCGCCGCGGTGACCCGTCCTGCGGGACCCCGGTGCCGGGCGCGGCGGAACCGCGTCCGGCATTAGTGTCTGGCCAATCGACGCTGGACAATCTGATGTCACGGCTCGCATCGGTGATGTGACGTGAAATCGAACCGTTAGAGCATTTTCCGACGAGGTGGGCACCAGTTCGTCGAAGAAAATGCGGCAAAATAAAAAAATCTAAAGAGCTTCGCGATTGTAGCGCGAACGCGAAGTACTCTAGGAAAATCAGCAGTGTTTGCATTCAGGTGGCGGTAGGAGGCGGCGACGCATCGTCGCAACACGTCCGGCCGGTTGCCATCTTCCGATGACTTCACCCAGCCGCGCCCAAGCGACTGATCATGTGACTGATCCTCGCGGCTCGGACTGCGCTGCCGGGACAAGACATGGGAACAGGGCGCGGGCTTCCCCTCTCCCCCGCGAGACGTCGGGCTTGCCCGATTTCGTCCCTTGCTTGCAAATCCCGCGCTTGCCCGGGATCTGCCGGGCAAAGGGGAAGCTCGCGCCTCGTGCTTTCCCTGAACCGCCCTACGGCGCGCCGGACCCGCTCACGCCCGCCCCTGCACCGGCAGGTCGGCGAGCAACGGCCGGGACCGCTCGATCAGGGCCGCCGCCAGCATCGCCTCCAGGCGGATCAGGTCCTCGTCGGGCTCTGGCTGCCAGCCGCAGCCGCAGCGCGGCGCCGGGCCGTGCAGGGAGGCGATCTGGCGGTAGAGCGTGCCGACCGTGCGGGCGGCGGCCTCGAGCGCCGCCATCGGCGGCAGCGGGCCGCGCTCCAGGGCGTCCCAGAAGGCGAGCGTCAGGGCCTGCTCCAGGGCGGCCTGCCCGCGCGCTTCGGCGTCCTCCCGCAGGCGCTCGCGCTGGTGCAGGTTCATCGCCTGCTCCCCGACTCGCTGAAGAGGCCGACCAGGCGCTCCCAGGGCAGGCCGACCGGCGGCCACCCTTCGCGGATCAGGCCCGCACAGCCGTGAATCAGGATCAGCGCTCGCGCCATCGCGGCCTCCATCTCGGATCGTGCCGGGGTTCGGCGCGCCCTGAATGCAGCACCTCGTCTGTGCGCGCAAGATCTCTGCGCGATATTGGAGGATTTCTACTTTGATGAGGACAATCTATATTGTCAGGTGAATTATGAAAATTCCAAACTGCGCGCCGCCGCGATGGCGGATTGGCAGCGGCGCCCGGAGCGGCTACTGGGGCGCCGACGCAGGTTCGGGCTCCTCGCCCGGGTTCCCGGACTGGATTCCCTGCCCGCCCCCTCGCCCGAAGGCTCCGACACCGATGACCGATACCCCGCCCGACCGCCTCAGCACCGATCCGCGCAGCCCCTTCCACGACGCCGCCCTGCTGGAGCGCGGCGTCGGCGTGCGCTTCAAGGGCGTCGAGAAGACCAATGTCGAGGAATATTGCGTGAGCGAGGGCTGGGTGCGCCTCGCCGCCGGCAACGCCAAGGACCGCTTCGGCAACCCGATGACCGTGAAGCTGAAGGGCCCGGTCGAGCCCTATTTCCGCACGCCCGAGGCCGACGCGGCGAGCGAGTAGCCACGCCCCGCGAGGGATTTTTGCCCCGCGAGGAATGTTCGCCCCGTGAGGCCTCTTAGTCCCGCGAGGCCTCTTAGTCCCGCGGGGGCGCCTCGGCCCGCAGGGCGGCGAGGTCGAGGCGGCGGGTCACCATCTGCAACCCGCCGGCCTCGTCGCGCGGCCACTCGTCCTGCGGCCGGTCGCGGTACAGCTCCACCCCGTTGCGGTCCGGATCGTCGAGATAGAGCGCCTCGCTGACGCCGTGGTCGCTCGCACCGGTGAGCGGGATGCCGGCGGCGTCGAGCCGGGCCAGCGCGTCGGCGAGCGCCGCCCGGGTCGGGTACAGGATCGCCGTGTGGTAGAGCCCGGTGCTCCCGGGCGGCGGCGGCGCCCCGCCGGCGCTGTCCCAGGTGTTGAGCCCGATATGGTGATGGTACCCGCCGGCCGACACGAAGGCGGCCTGGGTGCCGTAGCGCTGCATCAGCGTGAAGCCCAGCACCCCGCAATAGAAGCCGAGCGCCCGGTCGAGATCGGCCACCCGCAGGTGGACGTGCCCGATGCGGGTTTGCGGGTCGATCGGTGCGCTCATCGGCTCGGTCTCCAGTGACGACAGGCTGGTGTCAGGTCGCCTGCGCAGACTGCAACGTTTGAGAATGTCCGGAAATCCGGCATCTCGTAGCATCACTTCACACTCTCAGAGTGAGATCGAGCCGTGCCCGACCGGCTGACCGGAATGCAGATCTTCGTGCGCGTCGCCGCGACCGGCAGCCTCTCGGCGGCCGCGCGGACGCTCGGCCTGTCGCAGAGCGGCGTCACCAAGCACGTCGCCGCCCTCGAGGACCGGCTCGGCGCCCGGCTCCTGCACCGCACCACCCGCCGCCTGACCCTGACCGAGGCCGGCCGGCACTACCTGGAAGCCTGCGAGCGCATCCTCGCCGAGATCGACGAGGCCGAGGCGGCGGCCGGGGCCGAGACGGCGGAGCCCCGTGGCACCCTGCGGCTCAACGTGCCGGTCTCGTTCGGGGTGCTGCATGTCGCCCCCGCGCTGGCCGAGTTCGGCCAGGCCTATCCGTCGCTGACGGTCGAGCTCGGCCTCAACGACCGGCCGGTCGACCTGATCGAGGAGGGCTGGGACCTGGCGCTGCGGATCGGCCACCTGCGCGATTCGAGCCTGGTCGCCCGGGCGCTCGCGCCGTGCCGGATGCGGGTCTGCGCCGCGCCGTCCTACCTCGCGGCCCAGGGCCGGCCGCGCCGGCCGGAGGACCTGACGGCCCATAACTGCCTCGGCTACACCCTGGCGAGCAGCGACGGCTGGCGCTTCGAGGGCGGCACCGTCGCGGTCTCGGGGTCGCTGCGCGCCTCGAACGGCGCCGCCCTGGTGGCCGCCGCCGCCGCGGGCCTCGGGGTGATCTACCAGCCGACCTTCCTGGTCGGCGAGGCCTTGCGCCACGGCCGCCTGGTGGCGCTCGACCTCGGGGCGGTCCCGTCCCTGCCGATCCACGCGGTGATGCCCTCGCGCCGCCGCCCGCCCGCCAAGGTCCGGGCCCTGGTCGAGTTCGTGGCGGCCCGCTTCACCGATCCACCCTGGGACCGCGGCCTGCCCGACCCGATCGGGGCCGACGATCCGCTGCCTGGACCCCTTCTTCCGGAGCCGGCCGCGCCGCGCTCCGGCGCCGCGAGGCCGTCGTGACGGGCCGGCGCGTGCCGTCGGGCAGCCTCTCGACGCTGGGCGGTTCCTCGACACTGGGCGGTCCCCTGGCGCAGGCCGGCCCGGCCACCGGCCGTCCCTGGCGCATCGAGGCGGACTCGCCCGGCCTGGACTTCCCGGACCGGGATTTCCTGCGCCTGATCGAGGGCCACGGCCTGACCGGCAGCTGGACCTGGGATTTCGACCGCAACGCGCAGGTCTGGTCCCCGGGCCTCTACCGGATGCTCGGCTTCGAGCCCGGCAGCGTGCGGGCGGATTTCGGCCTGTTCCTCAGCCTCGTCCATCCCGAGGACCGGCCGCTCATCGAGACCAACGGCGCGGTGATGCGGGAGGGGATCTTCAACGACCACACCGTCCGGGTGATCCGGCCCGACGGGTCGCTGCGGGTGCTGGCGAATCGCGGCACCGCCTACTTCACCCCCGACGGCCGGCCCCGCGCCGTGGCCGGGGTGGTGCTGGACGTCACCGACGCCGAGCGCATGGCCGGCCTGCACCGCGAGGAGCAGCGCCGCAAGCGGGCCCTGTTCGAGCAGGCGCAGACCTGGATGCACGCCTCGCCCTACTCGGATTCCCTGCGCATCGCCTCGCGCGAGCTCCTGACCCTCACCGGCCTGACCCAGCAGGAATTCCACGAGGACTGGACCCGGATCCTGGTGCCGGAGGAGCGCGCCCGGACCCACGACCACGTCCTGGCGCGGGTCGCGGCCGGGCAGCCCTTCGTGGTCGAGAACCACCTCTCCCTAGCGGGCGGCGAGACCGGCCGGTTCCGAGGGGTGTTCGTCCCGGTGCGCGGCGCCGACGGGCGGATCGAGACCTGGGCCAGCCTGAATTCCCGCATCGACGGGATCCGGCCGGCGCCCACGGGCGCGGTGCGGCGCGGCCTGGAGCAGGCCGTCCAGGGCGCGCATCTGCGCGCCGCCCGCGGCCTGCTCGACTGGTCGATGGCCGACCTTGCCGAGGCCAGCGGCCTCTCGCTCTCGACCATCCGGCGCCTGGAGGAGGGCAGCGAGGGGCCGGCGGCCCGCAGCCGCCACGCCGCCGTCGAGGCCCTGCACCGAGCCGGCATCGGCTTCCTGCTCGTCGAGGGCGATGCGATCGCGGTCGCCAAGGTGCGCTGATCAAGCTGCGTTAACAAGCTGCGGTAACTTGAGCCCTTTCCGGCCCCGGCAGGGCTTGCCATATCATCGGCATGCCCGCCCCGAAGAAGCTCCGCCTGTCGACCGGCAAGGCCTCGAAGCCCGAGCTGAAGCCGCTCGACCCGTTCCTCGCCGAGCTCCTGAACCCGGCGCTGAACCGCGACCGCCTGCCCGTCGTGGAACCGCCGCCGCCCGAGCCGCCGAAGCGTGGGCGCCCGCGCAAGGACGCGGCCGGGGCGGCCCAGGACGCAGCGAAGAACGCAGCGGTCGCGGCAAAGCCCGCCCGCAAGGGCAAGCGGTCGGAGGCCGCAGGCACAGGCGGCTTCGGCGAGGCGCCGCAGGCCACCTTCGCGCACGGCAACGCGGCCGATGTCGAGCCGGCGCTGGCCCAGGCGCTGGGCCTGCGCGAGCCGGACGGCGAGGCGGTGGAGGAGCGCGGATCGCTCGCGACCGAGGGCGTCTCGGCGACGGTCGACGCGCTGACCAAGCTCCTCACCGAGGGCAACCCGCTGTTCAAGAACGGCGAGCTGTGGCGCCCGCACCGCCCCGAGCGGCCGCAGAAATCCGAGGGCGGCGTCCCGTTCCGGCTGAAATCCGACTTCACCCCGGCCGGCGACCAGCCGCGCGCCATCGCCGAGCTGGTCGCCGGCGTGACGGGACACGAGCGCGACCAGGTGCTGCTCGGCGTCACGGGTTCCGGCAAGACCTTCACGATGGCCAAGGTCATCGAGGAGACCCAGCGGCCGGCCCTGATCCTCGCCCCCAACAAGACCCTGGCGGCGCAGCTCTACGGCGAGTTCAAGAGCTTCTTCCCCGACAATGCCGTCGAGTACTTCGTCTCGTACTACGATTATTATCAGCCCGAGGCCTATGTGCCGCGCTCCGACACCTTCATCGAGAAGGAGTCGTCGATCAACGAGCAGATCGACCGGATGCGCCACTCCGCCACCCGGGCGCTCCTGGAGCGCGACGACGTCATCATCGTCGCTTCGGTCTCGTGCATCTACGGCATCGGCTCGGTCGAGACCTACACGGCGATGTCGTTCACGGTCAGCCTCGGCGAGAAGATCGAGCAGCGCCAGCTCGTCGCCGACCTCGTCGCGCTGCAATACAAGCGCATCCAGTCCGACTTCGCCCGCGGCACCTTCCGGGTGCGCGGCGACGTGATCGAGCTGTGGCCGGCCCACCTGGAGGATCGCGGCTGGCGCATCGGCCTGTTCGGCGACGAGATCGAGGCGATCTCGGAATTCGATCCGCTCACCGGCAAGACCCTGAACACGCTCAAGTTCGTCAAGGTCTACGCCAACAGCCACTACGTGACGCCGCGCCCGACGCTGCAGCAGGCGGTCAAGGGCATCAAGGACGAGCTGAAGTGGCGGGTCGAGGAGCTGACCCGGATGGGCCGGCTGATCGAGGCGCAGCGCCTGGAGCAGCGCTGCACCTTCGACCTTGAGATGATCGAAGCGACCGGCGCCTGCAACGGCATCGAGAACTATTCGCGCTACCTCACCGGCCGCAAGCCCGGCGAGCCGCCGCCGACCCTGTTCGAGTACCTGCCCGACAACGCCCTCGTCTTCACCGACGAGAGCCACGTCACGGTCTCGCAGATCGGCGGCATGTACCGGGGCGACTTCCGCCGCAAGGCGACGCTCGCCGAGTACGGCTTCCGTCTGCCCTCCTGCCTCGACAACCGCCCCCTGCGGTTCGAGGAATGGGACGCGATGCGCCCGCAATCGATCCACGTCTCGGCGACGCCGGCGAAGTGGGAGCTGGAGCAGACCGGCGGCGTCTTCGCCGAGCAGGTCATCCGCCCGACCGGCCTCGTCGATCCCGTCATCGAGGTGCGCCCGGCCCGCTCCCAGGTCGACGACCTGCTCGGCGAGGTGAAGGAGGTGGCGGCGGCCGGCTACCGCACGCTGGTGACGACGCTGACCAAGCGCATGGCCGAGGACCTGACCGAGTACCTGCACGAGAACGGCGTGCGGGTGCGCTACATGCACTCCGACATCGACACTCTGGAGCGCATCGAGATCATCCGCGACCTGCGGCTCGGTGCTTTCGACGTCCTGATCGGCATCAACCTGCTGCGCGAGGGCCTCGACATCCCAGAATGCGCCCTGGTGGCGATCCTCGACGCCGACAAGGAGGGGTTTCTCCGCTCCGAGACCTCGCTGATCCAGACCATCGGCCGCGCTGCCCGCAACGCCGACGCCCGCTGCATCCTCTACGCCGACCACGTCACCGGCTCGATGGACCGGGCGATGGCCGAGACCGAGCGCCGGCGCAAGAAGCAGCTCGCCTACAACGAGGAGCACGGCATCACGCCCCAGAGCGTGAAGCGCAACATCGCCGATATCCTGGAGAGCGTCTTCGAGCGCGACCACGTCCAAGTCGATACGGGACTGGCAAAATCCGCGGTGACGGTCGGCCACAACCTCAAGGCGGTGATGGCCGACCTCGAGAAAAGGATGCGGACGGCAGCCGCCGATCTCGACTTCGAGGAGGCGGCGCGCCTGCGCGACGAGCTCAAGCGGCTCCAGGCGACCGAGCTCGCCATCGCCGACGACCCGATGGCCGGACAGGCCGAGGTCGAGCGCGAGGCGGGCCGCTTCGGCGCCAAGCGCAAGCGGCGCGGTCCCGAGACCCTGGGCTACGGCCCCGGCGGCAAGGGCACCTCCGACGAGGGCACCCGCATCCGCGAGCCCGACCTCGACGACATGGGCCCGGGCACCGACCGCGAGGTGCCCTTCACCTACGCCGAGCGTCCGACCGGCCGCTCGACGCAGGGCTTCCCGGGCCAGCGGCCGAAATACAAGGGGCGCAAGGGGCGGGGGTGAGGGGCTGTATCCGGATTGACTGTCCGCCCCACCTGCCTCCTGGAGCCTGCTTGATCGGCGGCATCGTCGATCTGCTACACTGGTCGACCAATCTCGGTGTCATCCCGGGGCTCGGCGCAGCCGAGAACCCGGGATCCATAGCCGCTGACGGTGCAGGATGACGTCGAGCGCGATCCGCCTCTTTCTCCAATGTCAGCGGTTATGGATCCCGGGTTGCGCTTTCGCGGCCCCGGGATGACGCGGAGGGTTGCATTCGGTCTGCCGACTTGAACAGCCCCTGCAAGTTGGTCTGGATCGGGTGGAACCGCTCCGGCCCCTCGCGTGTACACGGCCCTCAACGAGAGGAGAGCGGCGGATGACATCGATGATCCTGGGGGCCGGCATCGTCACGGCTCTCCTGCTTCCCGTGCCGGCGCTCGCCCAAGCGGCGCAGACCACGGTCGGCCCCGGCGGCCTGCGGCTGCCCCAGGTCATCGCCGGCCAGCCCCCCGCTCCCGCCGCTGGCAGCGACGGCGCGGTCGCTCCCCCGGCCCATGTCGATTCCCTGCAAGACGCCTTCCACCGGCCGCTCTCCGCGACCGCGGAGCCGCCGCCGAATCCGCTCTTCACCCATCGGCCGGCACCCACCCGCCGGTAGCAGAGCGTCGTTCTCCCGGGCGACGGGCCGGGTTTGCCTGCCCGACATCGCTCGAATCGACCCGGATCTCTCCCCTCTGCTGCGTTCTCCCGCCGCAGTTCCAGACCCGCTTGCAGAACACTTGCGGAACGCTTACCATGTTCGCGATTTGTTTCCGGAGCGCGCCAGCGCGGGGATGAGAGTGTCACATGCTCACGCGTAAGCAGTTGGACCTGCTCCGCTTCATTCAGCAGAGAATGCGCGAGACGGGTGTCCCCCCGTCCTTCGACGAGATGAAGGACGCCCTCGACCTCAAGTCGAAATCGGGCATCCACCGGCTGATCACGGCCCTGGAGGAGCGGGGCTTCCTGCGCCGCCTGCCGAACCGGGCCCGGGCGATCGAGGTGATCCGCCTGCCCGAGGCGGTGACCGGGCCCGTGGCGGCCGCGCCCGTGGGGCACGGATCCGGCGCCGAGGTCGTGCGCTTCAACCCGAGCGTGGTCGAGGGCGGTCGCGCCCACGAGCCGAAGCGGCCCGCCGGCATCCCCGCCATGGCGTCGGCGTCGGACGAGAACGGCCAATCGGTCAGCGTGCCGGTGATGGGCCGGATCGCCGCCGGTACGCCGATCTCGGCGATCCAGAGCCAGAGCCGCTCGGTGGCGATGTCGCCGGACTTCCTCACCAGCGGCGAGCATTACGCGCTCGAGGTGCGCGGCGACTCGATGATCGAAGCCGGCATCCTCGACGGCGACCTGGTGGTGATCCGCCGCCAGGAGACCGCGAATACCGGTGACATCATCGTGGCGCTGATCGACGACGAGGAGGCGACCCTCAAGCGCTTGCGCCGCCGCGGCTCCTCGATCGCGCTGGAGGCCGCCAACCCGGCCTACGAGACGAGGGTGCTCGGGCCGGACCGGGTGCGGATCCAGGGCCGGCTGGTGAGCTTGGTCCGGAAGTACTGAGACCTTTTTGGACGTGGCGCCGGATAAACCCTCCCCCTCTGCGGGGGAGGGTGGCCCCTGCGTCAGCAGGGGTCGGGAGAGGGGCAGCGCCCGTCAGTGCGCGCTGCCCGTCGCCACGAACTTGAACAGGAACACGCCTGCGATCACCCACACCACCGGCTTCACGTCGCGGAAGCGGCCGGTGAGCAGCTTGATCACCGCGTAGGTGATGAAGCCGAAGGCGACGCCGTTGGCGATTGAGTAGGTGAAGGGCATGAGCAAAGCGGTGACGCAGGCCGGCAGTACCTCGGTCAGGTCGTCCCAGTCGAGATCGACCAGTTCGTGCAGCATCAGGCAGGCGACGTAGAACAGGGCCGGCGCCGTGGCGTAGGCCGGGACTGAACCGGCAAGCGGCGCGAAGAACAGGCAGGCGAGGAATAAAACCGCCACGGTCGCGGCGGTGAGCCCGGTGCGGCCGCCCTCCTCGACGCCCGACGCGCTCTCGAGATACGCCGTGGTGCTCGACGTGCCGAGGAGCGAGCCGACGAAGATCGACGACGAATCCGCCATCAAGGCCTTGTCGAGGCGCTCCATCTTGCCCTCGGTGAGGAGGCCCGCCCGGTTGGCGACGCCCATCAGCGTGCCGGTGGCGTCGAACAGTTCGACGAGGAAGAACACCAGGATCACGTTGAGCAGCCCGCCCGACAGCGCGCCTTTGATGTCGAGGGCGAACAGGGTCGGGGCGATCGAGGGCGGCAGCGAGGCGACGCCCTGGAAGGTGTTGTCGGCGACGATGAAGCTCAACGCCGTGACCGTCAGGATGCCGGCGAGCAGCGCGCCCCGCACCTTGCGCACCGAGAGCACCGCGACGATCAGGAAGCCCAAAACCGCCAGCACCGTGCTCGGCTTGTGCAGGTCGCCGAGGGTGACGAAGGTCGCCGGGCTCGCCGCCACCACGCCGGCGCTCTTGAGCGCGATGATCGCCAGGAAGAGCCCGATGCCGACCGTGATGGCGATGCGCATCGAGCGCGGGATACCCTCGACGATGATCCTGCGCAGGCCCGTCAGGGTGACGACCATGAAGAGCAGGCCGGAGATGAACACCGCGCCGAGCGCCGCCTGCCAGGTGTAGCCCATCTGGAGCACCACCACGTAGGCGAAGTAGGCGTTGAGCCCCATGCCCGGCGCGAGCGCGATCGGGTAGTTGGCGTAGAACGCCATCACCAGCGAGCCGATCGCCGCGACGAGGCAGGTGGCGACGAACACCGCGCCCTTCGGCATCCCGGCATCGCCGAGGATGTTGGGGTTGACGAAGACGATGTAGGCCATCGTCAGGAAGGTGGTCAGCCCGGCGAGCAGCTCCGTGCGCACGGTGGTGCCGTGGGCCGAGAGCGCGAAGGTGCGCTCCAGAAAACCGCCCGGTCGGGCCAGCTGGTCGTCGCGCTTTAGGTCCATTGCTCCTCCTCGCCGCTCTGGGTCGCGTCGCTGATCTGTCGGTAGATCCGGTCGGGTGCGAAGGGCGTCGCGGTCAGCCGCGCGCCGGTCGCGTCCCGGATGGCGTTGGCGAGCGCCGCCGCCACGGGGTTGAACGGGCTCTCGCTCATCGATTTGGCGCCGAGCGGCCCGACCGCGTCGTGGGTGTCGGCGAAGATCACCTCGGTGCGCGGCACGTCGGCGATGGCCGGGATGTGGTAGGTGCGCAACGACGGGGTCGCGACCCGGCCCTCCCCGTCGATCCGCAGATCCTCGTAGAGCGCTGCGCCGAGCGCCTGGGCGACGCCGCCCTCGATCTGGCCGCGGCACTGAACCGGGTTCATCACCCGCCCGGCATCCGCCGCGTGGACGCTGCGGAGGATGCGCACCTCGCCCGTTCCCGGATGCACCGCGACCTGGAAGCCCTGGACGTTGAACGCCACCGAGCGCGGCGTACCGTCGGCGTGACCGATCGCCTCCGCCGGGCCGAGCTCGGCGAGCGGAACACGCGCCTCGCCCGCGACGACGAACGCGCCGTCGAGCCGGCAGGCGGCGGGATCGACCCCGAGGCGGGCGGCGGCGCGCTCGCGCAAGGCCGCGGCTAGGCTGTCTGCGGCGCGCAGGGTGGCCTGGCCGGCGACCACGATGCCGGTGCTGCCATAGGCGCCGGTATCGTGCCCGACCGCGTCGGTGTCGCCCTGGCGCAGGGCGATCCGGTCCGGCGTGGTGTTCAAGATTTCCGCGGCGATCTGGCCGTGCACCGTCGAGGTGCCGTTGCCGAACTCGGCCGTGCCGACGCTCAAATCGTAGTGCCCGTCCTTGCCGAGGGCGATGCGGCTTTGCGCGAAGTGGCCGCGGGGCGGGATCGTGTCGATCATCGACAGGGCCATGCCGGATCCCGTGCGCCAGCCCGGCCTCCCTGAGGGAGGGGGCACGGACAAGGCCTCGGCGACCCGGTCGAGGCATTGGTCGAGGCCGTAGCTGCCGTAGCGGACGTCGTGGGGCTCCAGGCTCGTCGAGACCATCGGGTCGCCGGGGCGGATCACGTTGCGGCGCCGCAGCTCGAACGGATCGAGATCGAGAGCCCTAGCGAGCTCGTCCATGGCGGATTCGACCGCGAAGATGGTCTGGCTCAATCCGTAGCCGCGGAACGCGCCGGCCGGCAGGGTGTGGGTGTGGACGGCATAGCCGTCGACCCGCTTGTTGGCGCAGCGATAGACCGCGATCACCTCGTTGCAGCCGTGATGCAGCACGCCGCCGGCATGGTTGCCGTAGGCGCCGGTATTCGACAGCACGTCGAGGGCGATCGCCGTCAGGGTGCCGTTGCGGCGGGCCCCGAGGCGCACCCGCACCCGCATCGGGTGGCGGGTCGTGGTGGCGGTGAACTGCTCGGTGCGGGTCAGTTCCCAGCGCACCGGCCGGCCGGTCGTCAGGACGGCGAGCGCCACCAAGTCCTCGGTCAGCATCTCCTGCTTGCCGCCGAAGCCGCCGCCGACCCGGCCGCACTCGACCCGGACTTCCTCGCGCGGGAGATCGAACAGGGCGCAGAGAGCGTCGCGGGTGAGGAACGGCACCTGGGTGCTGGAGCGCAGGACGAGGCGCCCGTCCGGATCGCGCCAGCCGATCGCCGCGTGGGTCTCGAGATGCGCGTGCTGGATCCGCTGCGACCAGTAGGTGCCCTCGTGCGTCACCTCCGCCGCGGCGAGGCCGGCTGCGACGTCGCCGACCTCGCCATGGGCCTCGGCGGCGAGGTTGGGATGGGGGTGGAGCGGGGGCGCGTCCTCGCCGGTCGAGCGTGCGCCGTGGACGAGGGCTGCGTCGGAGTCGAGGGCGCGCTCGGGATCGAGGCAGGCCGGCAGCACCGCGTAATCGACGCGCAGGGCCCGGCAGCCGGCCTCGGCCGCCGCCTCGCTCTCCGCGATCACCGCCGCGACGCGCTGGCCGACGAAGCGCAGCACCGGATCGAGCACCCGCGTGTCGCTGGCGTCGTCGCCGGGGTTCTGGTGGCGGGCGGTGGAGAAGAGCCGGTCCGGCGCGTCCGCGTGGGTGAGCACCCGCACCACCCCGGGGAGCGCCAGGGCGGCGCTCGCGTCGATGCGCAGGACGCGGGCATGGGCGTGGGGTGAGCGCAGCACCTTCAGGTGCAGGGTTCCGGGCAGGTCGAGGTCGAGGGTGTAGCGCGCCCGGCCGCTGACCAGGGCGGCGCTGGCCGGGGCCGGCACGCTGTGCCGGCAGGCCTGTGGGACCACTCCATCGATCCCCGCGATCTCGTCCGGGATCGCCGCGATCGCATCCGCGATCGAGCGGTAGCCGGTGCAGCGGCAGAGGTTGCCCTTCAGCGCCGCCGGCAGGTCCCGCCGCTGGCCCTGATCGAGGGCAGCCGCCGTCATCACCATCCCCGAGGTGCAGAAGCCGCACTGGAACGCTTGCGCGGCGACGAAGGCCACCTGCACCGGGTGGAGAGCGTCGGGCACGCCGCCCTCCGGCGCGCAGGGACCGGCGAGCCCCTCGACTGTCGTGATGCTCCGCTCCGCCGCCCGGAAGGCCGGCACCAGGCAGGAATGCAGCGGCTCGCCGTCGACGTGGACCGTGCAGGCGCCGCAATCGCCGGCGTCGCAGCCCTTCTTGACCCCGAACCAGCCGAGCTCACGCAGCAGGGTGCGCAGGCATTGCCCGGGGCGGGGTTCGGCCTCGTGCACCGTTCCGTTGACCGTCAGCCGCATGCGCCGCCTCCCGCGAGCTCGGCCCAGGCCTCCTCGGCCAGGAGCCCGGTGACGTGGCGCCGCCAGTCCGGCGCCCCGTGGACGTCGTCGTACCAGAGCCCGTCGGGGATCGCGGCCTGAAGCGCCGCCGCCAGCGCCTCGGTGTCCGGCAGGGCGGGCAGGTCGATCCGCACCGGGCGCCGCGTCGCGGCCGTCACCGTGAGGGCGAAGGCGCCGGACGGGTCCAGGGTGGCGATGGTGAGCGCCCCGGAGCGGCCGTTGGGACTGAGGGAGACGCGCCGGAAGGCGGCGCGCCGGCGCAAGGCCGCCGCGGGCAAAACAATCTCCCGCAGGATCTCGCCGGGCTGGAGCGCCGTCTCCTGCGGCCCGCGCACGAGGTCGCGGACGGGCAGGGTCCGCTCGCCGCCCTCCGGCGTCCAGATCAGGGCGAGGCCGTCGAGGGCGACCGCGAGGGCGATCATCGGCCCGGCGGGAAGCGCGAGGCAGAGATTGCCGCCGACGGTCGCGGCGTTCCAGACCTTGAACGAGCCGAGCAGCGCCCGGCAGCAGAGCCCGACCAGGGGCGCGGCGGTGAAGGCCGCCGGCAGCGCGATTCGGTCGAGGGCCGCGATGGTGCAGGTCGCGGCGATCCGCAGGCCCTCCTCGGTCACCGCGAAGGGCTCCCAGCCGAGGGAGGGCAGGTCGACGAGCCGGCTCACCCCCTCCTGAGGCTCGGAGAAGAGCCAGGTCCCGCCGGCGAGCCAGGCATCGCCCGGCCGCCAGGCCGGCAGGCCGGCCCGGGCGCGGGGCGCCACAACCTCCGTGATGCTGTTGAGGTCCATGAGCCGACTCGCGCGCCTCCCGCCTGCGCCCCCGGACGGGGCCGCGGCTACCTTAAGGCAAGATCGCGTCCAATGCGGCAGGGGTCTGAGAAAGGGCTCCGGGCGGCCTCGGGCGGCCGCGCACCACCCCGTCCCGGGCCGCGGCGCGGGTTAAGCCGGCGAACCGCCTCCCTGTGGAGGCTTTAACTATTTGTTAGCAATTTGATTGACTTTAGCAAGTCGTTAACCCACTTATCGCGCATCTCGGGACGATGAACAGGTCACCGTCATGCCGGAGCTAGAAAAGTTTACTTACGGCTTTACGTTGCGGAGCGATACGGGGACGAAAGACATGCAATCGGCCTATCCCAGCGGCGCGGATCTCATCGCGTCCGAGGCGCCACGGATCGACTTGGCGTCGACGCGAAGGACCATTCGCCCGAACGGGAAATCGACGCCGCAATTCAATCCTGAGTTGATTATCAAGTCGTTCAACACCTGGGCGTTCAAGCGCGAGCAGCCCGGCAATCCCGAGCGGCTGGTGCCGGCGGTCGCGGCGGCGGTCGCGGCCGGGCGCCCGCTCGACTTCGTGCTGTACTGGGGCAAGGGCCCGCGGGCCGCGATCGCCGCGCCCGATCTCGCCTGCCTCGACTATCTCGGCCAGATGGCCGAGCGGGTGCGCCAGGCCTACGCGCCGGGGGCGGTGTTCCGGCTGATCTTCACCGACACCCACGCCGCGCTGAACGGGCACCCGGACGCCGTGGCGGATGCCTATTTCGGCGCCATCGATGCCGCCGCGCAGGCCCGCGGCTTCGCGAGCGCCCGGCTCAGCGACGTCGTCGCCTTCGCCCGCGAGATCGGGGCGGACGCGCCGGCGGAAGAACCCTCCGGCGAGATCCTGGCGAGCCTGATCGCCTGCGCGGCCAAGTGGTACCGCGGCGAGGGCTCCACCGAGCAGGGCGCCCTCGACTATTACCGCATGAACATGGTCGAGAAGGCGGCCGTGGCGGCGGCCTTCCCGGAGGCGGTGTTCGTCACCTTCAACGGCAGCGAGTTCCGCGACCTTTTCCCGGCCACCATGCCGATCTTCTACATGTACTCCCTCCGCCGCGGCGTCGGGGTGAAACCCTGGTTCATGAGCGCCGAGTCGGACGCCGTCCCCGCCGCCCCGCCGGCCCGGCGGCCGGCCGCCTGACCCGCATGCGGGGCGGCGCCCGGCCACGGGCGCCGCCCCGCGTCGTCGAATCGTGCCGCACCGGCGGCGGGCGCATGCCTGCCTTCGCCGGATGAATCGTCTTGCGCCGGAGATTCCCCATGCAGAGCGCCCCGCGCGCCCCGACCCCCGATCGGGCGCCGGCGCAGGCCGCCCGCCCCGCCGACAACATCCCCCTCGGCATCGCGCTGATGATCGGCGCGACGGTGCTGCTGACCCTGTCGAACGCCTTCTCGAAGCACCTCGTCGCCCATTACCCGGTCGGCGAGGTGATGTTCCTGCGCTCGGGCATCGCCTTCGGGCTGGTCTGCGCCTTCCTGCTGCCGGCGACGGGGCTCGGGGTGTTCCGCACGAAGCGGCCCGGGGCCCACGTCGCCCGCGGGTTGTCGCAGGCGGTCTCCCAGACGCTGACGGTGCTGGCGCTCGGGCTGATGCCGCTCGCCGGCGTCACGGCGATCGGCTTCTCGGCCCCGCTCTTCGCGGCCGTGGTGGCGATCCTCTGGCACAAGGAGGCGTCGGACCCGGTGCGCTGGGGCGTGCTGATCGTCGGCTTCCTCGGCGTGCTGGTGGTGACCAATCCGGGAGCCGATTCGCTCCAGGTCGGGGCGCTGTTCGCGCTGGGCAACGCCGTGATGTACGGCACCGTCACGGTGGCGGTGCGGGGCATGGCCAAGACCGAGAAGGCCGGCACGCTGCTGATCTGGCAGATGGCCGTGATGGCGGCGGCGCATGCGCTGCTGCTGGTCTTCGGCTTCCGCTGGCCGAGCGGGCCCGACGCCGTCCTGTTCGGGCTGCTCGGCGCTTCCAATGTCGGCGCGCAGTATCTCTGGACCCGGGCGCTCGCCTCGGCCCCGGCGACCGCGGTGTCGCCGTTCTACTACCTGATGCTGGTCTGGGGCATGGGCCTCGGCTACCTCGCCTTCGGCGAGGTCCCGACCCCGCACCTCGTCGTCGGCGGCGCGATCGTGGTGGCGGCCGGTGCGCTCCTCCTCTGGCACGAGACCTGGACGCGCCGGCGCGCCAGCGCCCCCCCGCGGCTCGCCCGCCCGGCGGTCGTCCGGCTGCACCGGCCCGCGGTGCTCGGTTTGTCGAGGGATTATGCGGCGTGAGGGGGCGGGGGGCCTTCGAGGCCAGAGCCGCGGGTTTTTCGCAGAGGTGCAGTTGTGACCTAATCTGGGAGCCCTGTTGGCTTGCCCCACCGGGTTTTATCGCCCTCCGGGTCATTCTGGGCTCCGCTTGCGCGGCCCCGGAATGACCCGGAGGGTTTCAGGATCGTCGGGAGAGTCGAACGGGCTCCCGAGTCCCCCGTCAGCCCATTCACGCCGCCAACGTCTTCGCCCTCTGGTGCTCGGCACTCCAGCGCGCGATCAGCGCCTGCGCCTCTCCGGCCGGCACCGGGCGGCTGAACAGGTAGCCCTGGACCTCGTCGCAGCCGAGCAGCGCCAGGACGCGCTGCTGGTCGGGCGTCTCGATGCCCTCGGCGGTGGTGCGCATGCCGAGCACCCGGGCGATGTCGATGACCGCGCGGACGATCGCGGCGTTCTGCGCCCCGGTGCCGAGCCCGGTGACGAAGCTGCGGTCGACCTTGATGCGGTCGAACGGGAAGCTCCTCAGGTAGTTCAGCGAGGAGTAGCCGGTGCCGAAATCGTCCATCGCCACGTGCAGGCCCAGCGCCTTGAGGTCGCGCAGGATCGCGAGCGTGCCCTCGCCGCTGTCGAGCAGCATCTGCTCGGTGATCTCGAGTTCGAGGCGGTGGGCCGCCAGGCCGGTCCGCTCCAGCACCCCGCGCACCGTCCCGACGAGGTCGGGGCCGGTGAACTGCACCGGCGACAGGTTCACGGCGATCTTCAGCCGCTCGGGCCAGGTCGCAGCCTGGCGGCAGGCCTCGGTCAGGGACCACTCGCCGATGGCGTGGATCAGGCCGCATTCCTCGGCGATTGAGATGAACAGCGCGGGCGGCACGTTGCCCCGCACCGGGTGGCGCCAGCGCGCCAGCGCCTCGAACCCGGCGATCTCGCCGGTCTTGAGCACGACCGAGGGCTGGTAGTGCAGCTCCAGTTCGCCGCGCTCGATCGCCCGGCGCAGGTCGCTCTCGAGCTGGCGGCGCTCCTCCAGCCCCTCGCTCATCTGCCGGTCGTAGAACCGGACCGTGCCGCGCTTGCCCGCCTTGACGGCGTAGAGCGCGAGATCGGCGGCGATCAGGATGTCGTCGGCGGATGCGCCGTCCTGCGGCCCGACCGCGATGCCGATGCTGACGCTGCAGCGGATCTGGTGGCTGCCGATCTCGAAGGGCGCCAGCACCGCCTCGGCGATGGCTTGCGCCATCGCCTCGAGCGCCGCCCGGTCGCCGGCGCGGGGCACCAGCAGCGCGAACTCGTCGCCGCCGAGCCGCGCCAGGATCTGGCCGGGGGCGAGGGTGGCGGCGAGCCGGTCGGCCACCGCCTGCAGCAGGTGGTCGCCGACCTTGTGGCCGAGGGTGTCGTTGACGAGCTTGAAGCGGTCGAGGTCGAGGAACATCACCGCGTAGGGGGCGCCGGGCGCCGCCCGCGCGGCCTCGGCCCGCGCCTCGAGGGAGGCGCGGAACACCCGGCGGTTCGGCAGGTCGGTCAGGGGATCGAGGGAGGCCAGGCGCACGACCCGGGCTTCAGCCTCGGAGCGCTTGGCCTCGATGCGCAGGAGCTTCTCGACCGCGATCCCGACGAGGAGCGTCAGCACGGCCGCCATCAGGGCGTCGGTCCGCAGGGTGGCGCGGGCGTCCTTGAAGATCTCGGCCTCCGGCACGCTGACGCTCACCCACAGGGGCTGCTCGCGCACCTTGCGGATCGTCACCAGCCGGCTCTCGGCCCCGTCCGGCATCTCGATGGTGAAGGTGCCGGACCGGCCCGAGCGGATCTTCTGGTAGGTCGCGGTCCGGGTGAGGTCGGCCCCGACCCCGAAGCCACCGCCGACGCCGCCGCTCGAGCGCACCACCCCGTCGCTGCCGATGAGCGAGATCGCGGCCGGGGTGCCGAGGTCGATCTTGTCGTAGAACTGGGTCAGGTGGCTCGGGTTGAGCGAGGCCACGACCACGCCGCCGAAGCGCCCGTCCGGCCCGAGGAAGCGGCGGCTGAACTGGACCGAGACCCGGCCGCTCGCCCGTCCGATCACCGGGCGGCTGATGTAGAGCACGTCGTCGGGGCTCTCGACGTGAATCCGGAAGTGGTCGCGGTCGCTGAGGTCGGTCGCCGGCGGCGGCTGCGGCCCGGCATTGGTCGCCCGCATCACCCCGTCCGGCCCGATGATCGCCACCTGCACGATGATCTCGCTCAGGAGGTCGGTCGTGTTGACGATCGTGCCGTAATCCTCCCGGCCGGCGCGGCTCTCGATGCTGCGGCGCATGTAGAGCAGGGACTTGTCGATCTCGCCGATCGAGCGCAGCACGTTCTCCTCGAACACCATCGCGAAGTTGTGCGTGGTGCGCTCGGAATCCTGCACCGCGTCCCGGACGTCGGCCCGATGCTTGACCGCGACGCCGATCCACAGCAGCGCCACCACGACCAGGCCGAGGATCACGGGTCCGCGGCGCTCTGCCAGGAATCGGGGAAATTGCTTGAGGTGCAGGGCCATCCCAGCTCGTCCAGCGGATTCGGTCACAGCATCATGCAATGCGAAAGTTATCGGTATCTGAATCTGGCCGCGTCATTCCGACGATTTCGCGTGCTGACACAGTGGCATAGCTTGTGGTGTCAGCGCCTCGACTGATGATCGTCTTGGAGATTCAGAGCGTTTGTTGCTTGTATAGCCTGGTCGAGATCGTGCTGTGAGCGCCTACCGGCGGATCACCGCACGACAAACCACCTGACGTTCAACGCCGATGCAAGTCGATGCAGGGTAATGCAACCGAAGGTGGCGAAAACTCCAGTCGCCTCATCGGCCGGGCATGTCGATCCCGCGCGGTCGAGGCGCTTCACAACTGGTGGGCGAGTGGACGACGTAGTCGATCGTGCTCGAATCAATCAATGGGTCTGCTCCGGCCGCCGCGCGATCGGCGGCCTCGGCCACCTGCGTCATACGAGCGTCTTTCCGGCCGCCGTGACCAGATGAAGCAGCGTATTCGAGAAATCTGTGGCTGAACCGGCAATGGAGCATGGTCGACGGTCCGGTTTCCGACCAAGCTGGTCCGGCCGATATGCAGTCCTGTTGCAAGCGCGACCGGGCCGTTTCAGCGGGCCTTACGCTCGGCCCCGGTGCGGCCGGGTGGCAAAAGCTGTCGGGTTCAGGCGCGGCGGCGCAGGCGGCGCCAGCCGAGGACGGTGCCCGAGGCCGCGATCACCAGGCCGAGGGCACTGAAGGCGACGATCGCTGTCAGCCGCGCCACCGGGTTCTGCGCCAGGGGGCCGGCATCGAGGGTGTGGAGGGCATCGAACAGCCAGCGATTGGCCCGCCCGCTGCGGTCGGTCCGCCCGAGGACCGCACCGGTCGCGGGGTCGATGTGGAACCAGGTTGCCGCCGGGTCGTCGAAGGCGAGGCGCAAGACCGGCAGGGGCGGGGCGCCGTGGCGGTCGTACCAATAGGCGTCCGGCGTCGTGAGGCGGGTCACCGCGCCGAGCCTCGCCTCCGGCAGCATCGCGCCGGCCGCCGCCACGACCGTCGCGGGCGCCAGTGCGGTGCCGCAGCACGGGGCCGCGCCGCCGGGACCGGTGGCGGCGACGACGGGCCGGCCGCCGATCCACGCAACATCGAGCGCGACGCTGCCGGTGGGCGCGCGCGCGAGGTCGTCGAGGCCGAGGGGGAAGACCGGCGCCGCCTGTCCCGCATAGGCCGCGCGCATGGCGGCGTCGGGCGCCCGCGGCCCGAACCAGCCGCGCGGGTTCATCGACAGCCAGCCGCTGAAGAGGAAGGTGACGACGACGAGCCCGCCCGCCACCCCGGCGAGGTGGTGCCAGGCGGCGAAGCCCCGGTAGGGCGTCAGCCGGCCGCGCATCAGCCGGACGAAGCCGAGGGCGTAGCCGCTCAAGCCTCCCGCGAGCGTGATCCCGGAGACCCACAGCACCACGTCCTGCCACAGGCCCGCCCGGGCGCGCAGCGGCGTGAGGTAGATCCAATGGATGATGGATCCGGCCCAGTTCCACACCCGCTCCGTCCGGGTGGTGTCGAGGGCGAGCTCGCCCGTGGCGACCGACAGGTAGAGCTCGGTCCCGGCCGCGTCGCCGAGCGCCACGCGCCGGAACGGCCGCAAGGGGTCGTAGCGGGCCGTCACGGTCCACTGGTCGCGGGTGACGGGGCCGAGATCGGCGACGTGACGGGCAAGCGGATGGGTCGCAGCGAGCGCCGCGGCGCTCTCCGCCGTCAGGGGCGGGAACGGCTCGCCGGTCGCGGCCGAGAGCGCCCGGCGCCGGCCGTCTCGTTGGGTGATCCAGTAGGCGGGCTCGGGGCCCCGCATCGCCAGGGTCAGGGTATCGGGGAAGCTGGACGCGCCCGAACGCTCCAGCGCCGCCTGCGGCGTCAGCCGCACGGCGTCGAGGCGGAGCGGGCCGGACGCCGCGATCCGCTCGGCCTGCGTGAGGACGGGGAAGCCGACGGCCAGCATCACCAGCCCGGAGGCGAACCAGGCGACGACGAAGAGCCCGGTCGCGATGCCGAGCCAGCGGTGGCCGAGATGCAGCCACCGCTTCAGGCGCTTGCGCAATCCCCGCATCAGAAGGTGACGTGGTAGGCGAGCTCGACCGAGCGCGGCCGGCCGAGCAGCCAGGAATTGCTGTTGCCCGAGATCGCATAGAGCTGGTCGGTGAGGTTGTAGCCGCGCAGCGACAGGCGCGAGGTCGGCGTCACCTGCCAGTCCAGGCTGGCGTTCACGAGCGTGTAGGCCGGCCGCCTGACCGTGTTGCCGAAGTCGCTGAACACCGGCCCGACATCGTTGACGCCGACCCGCGCCACCCAGCCCGGCGCGAAGGCGTAGGAGAGCCAGACATTGGTGACCCGTTGCGGCACGTCGACCGGCACCCTGCCGGCGAACGACACCAGGCCGGCGTCGGTATTCTGCGAGAAATTGTCGTAGCGGGCCCGCAGCAGGGCGGTGTTGGCCTCGATGCGCCACTGCTCCGACAGCTGGTAGGCGAAGGCGACCTCGATCCCGCGGGAGGACTGGCTGCCGACCGCCGCGACCTCCGTCGGCCGGCCGGGAATCGGGCTCAGCAGGTTGTCCTTGCGGATGTGGTAGGCCGCGAAGGTCCACTCGCCGCGCCCGCCGTCGAACAGGCCCTTGGCGCCGGCCTCGACCTGTTCCCCGGTGGCGAGCTGGAACTGCGCCTGCGGCACGCTGGTGGTGATCAGGCTGCCGAGCGGATCGGCGGCGGTGGCGTATTGCGCGTAGAGGGCGAGGTCGGGCGTCGGGGTGTAGATCGCGGCGACGCGAGTGCTCACCGAGTCGAAGGTCTTCTCGAAGGCGGTCCCTGCCAGCGGCCGGCTCACCGCGACCGTCGGCGCGTCGTAGCGCAGGCCTGTCACCAGGGCGAAGTGCGGCGTCAGCTCCAGCCGGTTCTCGGCGAAGACCGAGGCCTGGCGGGTGCGCGAGACGATGTCGGTGCGGGTGCCGGCGAGGTTGATGAAGCGCCCTTGCGCGAAATTGAACGGATCGACGACGCTCTCGCCCCCGAACGGCGAATTGCTGTCGCGCCGGAAATCGATGTGGTTGACGTCGAAGCCGATCACCGTCGCACTCTTGAAGCCGAACAGGCTGCCGCGGAAGGTCGCGTCGAGGCGGTTGCCGATCTGCTCCTCGTGGTGGCGGATCTCGATGTAGTCGCTGCGGCCAATCAGGCCGGTCGCCGGCTGGTAGGTGTATTGCTCGACGTCGCGCCAGTGCCGCTCGGTGGAGAGGCGATAGGCGGTGTTGCGCACCGTGATGTCGGGGGTGGGATTCCACTCGGTGCGCAACTGCGTCCAGTTGTCGAACCAGGCGATCTGCGAATCCTGGATGTTGTAGTTGGTGAAGCGCAGGCGATCGGGCACCCGCGTCCCGACGAGGGGCGAGCCCCAGTAGCGCGTCGGCTCGTTGTAGCCGAGGTCGTGCGAGAGGGTGACGCTCAGGTCGGGGGAAGCCCGCCAGGTCACCGCCGCCGAGAGGGCGAGATTGCGAAAGTCGCCGTCGGGCTTGACCCAGCCGTCGGCCCGGTTGCCGCTGAGGTTGAGCCGGTAGGCCAGGTCCTCGCCGACCGGCCCGCCGCTATCGAGGGCGAGGCGCGCGACGCCGTCGGAGCCGACGACCGCCCGCGCCTCGCCGACGGGCACGAAGGTCGGCTTCTTCGGCACCACGTTGATGATGCCGCCGATCGCACCCTCGCCGTAGAGCACCGAGGCCGGGCCGCGCAGCACCTCGATCCGCTCCGCCGACCAAGTGTCGAACGGGAAGGTGACGGTGCCGACCCCGACATAGAGCCTCGTGCCGTCGTAGAGCTGCTGCACCGAGCTCGGCCCGACGAAGCCCCGGGCAGCGAAGGAGTGGTTGCCGTTGCCGGGCGAGGCGACGCTCGTGATGCCGACGGCGTTCTGGGTCACCGCCTCCTCGAGGGTGTTCTGGCCCCGGGCCCGGACGGTCTCGCCGCTGATGATGTCGAGGCTCGCCGGGGTCTCGAACGGGGTGAGGCCGAGGCGGGACCCTGAGCGCGACGGCGTCGCGAGGTTGAGGCCGGGGGCGGCCTCGTCCCGGGAGCGGGCGCCCGCGACCTCGATGCGGTCGAGGGCGAGGTCCTCCGCGGCGCCCGGCGCGGTGGCCAACAGTGGGGCGGCGAGGGTGGCGGCGAAGGTCGTTGAGCGGCGGGCGCGGTGCGCGTGCATGTCGGTGTCCAGGGTAGGCGTCCGCTCCGTCCGTAGCCGCTCTCGCCGCATATGTAACGTTATAAAGTTACATATCCTCCATTCCGGACGACGCGCAGGCTGCGTCGCACGCAACCTGTCGGCGGGTCGGGGGAGGGCGGGAGCGGGCATGGCGGGACGGCGCGGGGCTGTGGCACGTCACCGCGAACGACAGCGGGACGGGGGCTCGTCGCCCTCGCCTCGACACCCATCAGGACACCCCGCCCGACGTGCTCGCGTGTGACCACTGCTGACGGCAGGTCTCCTGGCTCACGGGTCAGCGCCTGCCATCGTCTTCCCAGGGACCATTTCGGGGGTCCCCAGTGACATGATTGATGGAAGGCTCGCCGCTCACAGTTGCGGGGGCAGCCGCGGCTTCGGGCAAGCCCTCACCGCGTTCCCTTTTGATCCCCGGAGGGAACCGTCGGGCGCAAGCTTAGCCGTTCGGATACGAAGGAGCAATGGTGGTGCGCATATGTAATCGCTACGTTCAATGGCTCGCACAAGCCTGAACCCTTCCCCCTCTGCGGGTGAGGGTGCCCGGCGGAGCCGGGCGGGAGAGGGGACCGCGACGCTGCTCCAGATGGCGCCCGTCATCATGGTCGCGACCTCTCCGGAAGCGGCGTCCC
>NZ_JBEXZS010000063.1:0-16364 GCF_040593685.1 Methylobacterium sp. EM32
ACCCCTCGTCTACGAACAGGAGCATCGCCCAAAACCCGCAACCGGGACCCTGGTCAGCCAAGCCCCATAACCGTCCACAGAAACGGGGCAATCCCAAAGCTGATCGGCCACGGGCTGCCACTGCTGGCGGGCCGCTTCGGCATACTCCTGGGCGAAGGCGGTGGCGATGAAGGCCGAGACGACGCGGCAGCCCGGGCCCGTCAGCGCGCCGTCATCGCGGCGACGATCGCGTCGAATGCCGCCTCGGCGGTCGCGGGCTCGATGCCGTTCAGCGCCTCCTTGAGGCCGAGTTCCGCCTTCCAGCGCAGCCGCGCCGCGACCGCCCGGGCCATGACCGGATCGATGCCGGCATCGGCCACGGCCTCGGCCGACATCTCCAATTCCTCCGACCGGCGCCTGGCGTGGATCACGCCCGACGGGATCAGCGCCTCCACCGTGTCCATCCAGGGCCGGGCCAGGGTCTTGCAGGCCGAGGCGAGCACCGCCTGATCGACGCCGTAATGGCGCGCCGCGAGCATCATCTCGTCCGTCAGCGCCTCGATCCCCTTGAGCAGCACCGAGCGCAGGATCTTGATCCCGGACGCGGTGCCGAGCCGGTCGCCGACGAAGGTGATGGTCATGCCCCAGGGGACGAGCAGGTCGCGCACCCGCTCGCCGGAGGGGCCGCTGACGAGGATCGGCATGGCGTAGCCGTTCCGCGGCGTACCCTCGATCGAGCCGTCGCCGAGGCAGGCGCCGCTGCCGGCCAGGCGCTCGGCGACCCCGACCTTGATCGTCGGCGTGGCGGAGGCGAAGTCCGAGAAGACGTGCCGCGGGCTCAGGCACCCGGCGAAGGCCGCGGCGCTCTCCAGCGAGACCGAGCCCGGCGTCACGCTGACGATCAGGTCGGCGGCGTCGGCGAGGTCCTGGTTCGAGCGCACCAGGGTGACCCCGGCCTCCCGCGCCCGGCTCTGGATCAGGCCGGCGAAGGGCCCGTCGAAGGCGTGCTTGTCGTAGGCCGCGACCTGCTCCAGGCCCGCAGCCCGCAGGCCGCGGCCGATTGTGCTGCCGATCTCGCCGTAGCCGACGAGGCCGAGCCGGACTTGCTGCTTGTGGATCGACATGGGGATGTCCTCCGCCGGAAGGATTTTTTGGTGTGGGGTGGCATCGCGTGCGGGCCGGGCTCAGCGCCCCCCGCCCGCTCCTCGGGCGGCCTACCGGGCCGCTGCGGCCTCCGCCTCGACCGGCTCGACGACCAGCAGCATCACGGCGAGTGCCACCAGGGCCGAGGCCGCGAGGAACAGGAACACCGCGTCCCAGCTGAAGGCGTCGAGCAGCAATCCGGTGAGGAACGGAAACAGCGCCCCACCGGCCTGGCCGCCGGTATTCACCACCGAGACCGCGAGCGGATAGGCGTCCTTGGTGGTCAACCCTGCAGGATAGACGGTGAAGGACGAGTAGCCGACATTCAGCAGGAAGCCGGTGAGGAACAGCAGGATCGCGAGGGTCACCGGCTCGTTCGGCGCGTGGATCAGCGCATACATCATGAACACGGTCGAGACCGCGCTGATGAGGATGGTCGGCTTGCGCCGCTTGCCCACGACCCGGTCGGAGAACCAGCCGCCGATGATGTTGCCGAGCACGCCGCCGACGAACGGCGCCGAGGCCACGAACCCGACATTCATCAGCGAGAACTGCTTCACGGTGGTGAGGTAGGTCGGCAGCCAGGCCAGGATGACGTTGATGATCCCGGTCATCATCAGGTAGCCGAGGGCGAGGCCCCACACGTTGCCGGACCGGAACGTCTCTCGGGCGGTGGCGATCAGGCGGACCGGGCGGCCGCGGATGACGCGGTCCAGGCGGTCGAAGCGGCGCGCGGGCGGCGGCGCGGCGACCGTCGCCGCATCGGGCCGCGACGACGGTTCGTCGCGAATGTGCTCGGCCTCCGCCGCCGACACGAAGCGGCTGCGGGCCGGCTCGTCGACGACCAGGAAATACCACAGCACCGCGAAGATGATCCCGGGTGCGGCGCAGATGTAGAAGACGTATTGCCAGCCGAGCGTGGCGATGATCAGCGCGCCCAGCGGCGGCACGATCACGGGGCCGAACTTCGCGGCGGCCAGGAACAGGCCGACTGCGGTGCCCTTCTCGCGGGCCGGGAACCAGCGGTTCACCGTCGAGAGCATCGAGACGGGCAGCGGCGCCTCGGCGATCCCGAGGGCGAGGCGGTTGAGCTTCAGCGCCAGGACGGAGCCGGACGTGCCGAGGAGCCCCGTGAACAGCGACGTCAGCAGCATGAAGACCGGGAACACGATCCGGGTGCCGAGCCTCCTGACGAGAAAGCCGGCCGGGATCTGCATCACCGCGTAGCCGACGAAGAACAGGCTGACGACCGCTCCGGCCTCGGTGTTGGACATCGCGAATTCCTTCTTCACGAAGGGAAGGACGATGCCGATATTCGCGCGATCCGCCGCTGCCAGCGTATAGACGATGAAGATCAGGCCCATGACGACCCAGCGGTAGCGGGTGGTCGTCCGGGATGTCGCGGCGGATTCCGCGGCGACCGTGGTGGTGTGCATGTCGTTTCCTCCGGAGAGTCGAAGCATCGACCGGAGCCCGTGCCCGCGTGCTCCGCCGTTCCCTGGACCGGGACTTCTGTTTGATGCGGGGTGAGCCGTGACGGGGATCGGACGCGCCGCCGCCGATCCACCCGGCTCGCTGGTTCCGATCATGAATACAATGAAAATACAAATCGTCAATGCGGTAAGGCGATGGACGGTCGTGGCGACGGATTTCGTACAAGATATGTACAAACTTCGGACGCTCGGGCGATTGCCCGCGCCCGGCGACCGGCGCTAAGGTCCGGCGGCATCGCGAGACAGGGGGCGCCCGGATGGCGCGCGGACAGGACAGGGCGTACGGCGTGCTGCGCCAGAGGCTGGTCGGCGGCCACTACCCGCCCGGCTTCCACCTCCGCGAGGAGCCGCTCGCCCAGGAATTCGGCCTGAGCCGCACGCCCGTCCGCGCTGCCCTGAAGCGGCTGGTCGAGGACGGGCTCGCGACGGCCGATGCCGGCCACGGGATCCACGTGGCGGAATGGAGCGAGGCGGATATCGAGGAGACGTTCCGTCTCCGCATGCTGCTCGAGCCGCACGCGACCGAGCGCGCCGTCGAGCGCGGCGGCGACGCCCTCGTCGAGCGCCTCGACGCGAGCAACCGCACCATGGCGCTCGCGATCGAGCAGGGGGACGGCGAGGCGATCTCCGTCATCCAGAAGACGAACAAGGAGTTCCATCGCACCCTGCTCGATTTCTCGGGCTCGCCCCGGCTGCGCGCCATCCTGGAGACGATGATCGACATGCCGATCGTGGTGCGGTCGTTCTTCATCTACTCGGCGTCCGAGCTGTCGCAGAGCCTCCATCACCACCAGGACATCACGTTCGCGGCCCGCGTCGGCGACGGCGAACTCGGCCGGCGCGCGATGCAGCTGCACCTGCGCATGTCGTATGCCCGCGTGATGCGCCATCGCGGGTCGTGGCGCCGGATCGCGGCGGCGGACGGAGCCTGAGCGTCGCCCCGCCCGGCAGCCAAACGATCTCCTCGTCGTCCTCGCGCCTGGAGCGGATGACGACCAACCCGACCGGAAGGAACCGACCATGACCGACGCCCCCGCCCTCTCCGCTCACGACCGCGCCGCCAGTGCCGCGGCGGTCGATCAGTTCCGCGGCGTCGCGACCGCCTTGATCAGCGACAACCTGGACCGGCTGCCGGGCCTCGTCGGCCTGCGCCCGTTCCACCGCGCCGGCCCGCTCGCCGGCATCGCCCTCACGGTCCGCGTCCGCAGCGGCGACAACCTGGCGATCCACCAGGCGCTCACCCTCGCCCAGCCCGGGGACGTGATCGTGGTCGATGGCGGCGGCGATACGAGCCGGGCCCTGGTGGGCGACATCATGAAGGCGATCGCGGAGAGCCGGGGCGTCGCGGGCTTCGTCATCGACGGCGCCATCCGCGATTCCGCCGCCTTCGCGGCCTCGGACTTCCCCTGCTACGCGCGGGCGGCGATCCACCGGGGGCCGTACAAGGCGGGCCCGGGCGAGATCAACGTCCCGGTCTCCGTCGGCGGCTGGACCGTTAATCCCGGCGACGTCGTCGTCGGCGACGCGGACGGGGTCGTCACCTTCCCGGCCGGCATCGCCGCGACTCTCATTGCGGCCGTCCGGGCCCAGGAGGCTCGGGAGGCCGAGATGCTCCGGATGATCGGCGAGGGCCGTTACGACGGCCGCTACGGCAAGGTCGCCAAGTAACAGCCAAGTCTCGGAGCCTGTCCGATCTAACAGACAGTCTTGTCACCCTCCATGTCATCCCGGGGCTCGGCGAAGCCGAGAACCCGGGATCCATAACCGCTGACGGTTCAGGATGAAGCGGAACGCGTCGCGCTGGGTTCTGCACCGTTGGCGGTTATGGATCCCCGGGTTCCGCTGCGCGGCCCCGGGATGACACGGAGGGTGTTGAGGCTATCGAGCAAGTCGAGCAGGCTCCCAGCAGAGGCAGGTCGGTTCGACCGCCGGTCGCGCCGCCCGGCGCGGGTCTTGCACTCCGCCATCGGCGTCATGGCCGAGACAGGAGAATTCCCACGGTGAAGCACCCGATCCGGAGTCGTCACGTGAAGACAATCGCGTTGTTTCTCGCCCTGTCCGCCCTGGCGCTGCCCGCGCACGCCGCGGAACTGACGGGAACCCTGAAGAAGATCAAGGATTCGAACCGGATCGTCCTCGGCGTGCGCGACGGCGGTCCGCCGTTCAGCTACATCGACAACAACCAGGCGTATATCGGCTACACGATCGACATCTGCGGCAAGATCGTCGATGCGATCAAGGCGGAGGTCGGCGCGCCGGATCTCAAGGTCGAGATGCTGCCGATCACCTCGTCGACGCGCATTCCCCTGATGACGAACGGAACGATCGACCTCGAATGCGGGTCGACCACGAACAATCCCGACCGACAGAAACAGGTCACCTTCACCAACGCCCACTTCGTCACGGCGAGCCGCTTCGCGTCCAAGAAGGCCCAGAAGATCGAGACGATCGACGACCTGAAGGGCAAGTCCGTCGTGTCCGTGGCCGGCTCGGTCAACATCGTCCAGATCAACAGGCTGAACGCCGAGCGCAAGCTCGGCCTCACCATCCAGACGGCGAAGGACACCGTGGAGGCCTTCCTGCTGCTCGAGACCGACCGGGCGGCGGCCTTCGTGATGGACGACGTGCAGCTCAGCATCCTGATCGCGCTGTCGAAGGACCCGGCGGCCTACACGATCAGCCACGAGGCGTTCGGGCCGCCCGAGCCCTACGGGATCATGCTCCGCCGCGACGACGCGCCGTTCAAGGCGGTGGTGGACCGGACCACGGCCGACCTCTACCGCAGCCCGGAGATCGGCGCGATCTACCGGAAGTGGTTCGAATCCCCGGTGCCGCCGAAGGGGATCAACTACCGGTTCCCGATGCCGGCGGAGCTGAAGCGCGCCTTCGCGCATCCGACCGACAGCCCGGACCCGGCGGCCTACAAGGGCTGAGCGAACGCATCGTCGTCCGCGTTCGCCGTCACGGCGCCGGGCGCTCCATCGCGGCGCCGGCCCGGCGCAGGGTCTCGTCGAAGGGGTTGAGGCGGGCGGCGATCCCGGCCGCCTCGCGCCGGAGCATGCCGGCGATGGCCTCGCGGCGCTCGCCGGCGAGGCGGTCGACGGTGCTGCCGACGCTGAGCGCCGCCACCGCGCGGCCCTCGCCGTCGAGGATCGGCACGCCGAGCCCGGCCATGCCGGGGATCAGGCCCGACGCCGCGGCGCAGTAGCCGAGGGTCCGGGTCCGCGCGATCTCGGTATGCAGGAAGGCCTCGTCCAGGCTCGTCGCCTCGCGGATCCGCGGCAGGTTGTAGCGGATCACCGCCTCCTGCTCCTCCGCCGGCAGGTGCGCCAGGATCGCCAGCGAGCCCTGGCCGAGGCCGAGCATCACCCGGCCGCCGATATCGCCGGTGAAGGAGCGGATCGGCAGCGGGCCCGCCGAGCGGTCGATGCAGACGGCGTCGTAGCCGCTGCGCACCAGGAGGAAGACCGTCTCGCCCAGCGCCCCGGTGAGGCGCAGCAGGGCCGGACGGGCGAGGTCGCGCAGGCCCAGCGGGTTGCCGGCCTTGGCGGCGAGACGAAAGAGCCCGAGGCCGAGGCGGTAGGTCTTGGTGCCTGGATCGAGGTCGACCAGCTCCTCGGCGACGAGCGCCCGCAGCAGCCGCAGGGCGGTCGGTGCCGGCAGGCCGGCGGCGGCCGCGAGCGCGCTCAGGCGCGCGCCGCCCGGACCCGCCTCGCCGAGATGGCGCAGCAGCCCGGCGAGACGCGCCGGCCCGGATCGGTCGGCCGGTTTCGTTTCGGCCGGGTCCATCTCGTCAATCGCACTCATCGTTTTCATCCAGCGAAAGAATGCCGGCAAAGTCGTTCGCCTGCCGAAATAGCTGTTGCTCAAGACACGGCAACGATCAATCCTCCGGTGGCGAACGGGAGAGGGCGTCGATGCGGCGATCACCGGGACAGCGGGGCAGCGATGCTTGAGCCGGCGGGACGGGTCGCGATGGTCTCGGGTGCCTCGCGCGGCATCGGCCGGGCGGTGGCGGAGCGGCTGGCTGAGGCCGGCTACCGGATCAGCGCCGGCCTGCGCGATCCCCGCTCAGGCCCCGCCCCGTGGCACGCCTGCCGCTACGACGCCGCGGAGGCCGGCAGCGCCGAAGCCTGGACCAAGGCCACGCTCGACGCATTCGGCCGGATCGACGTGCTGGTGAACGCCGCCGGCATCAACCCGATGGCCCGCTTCCTCGATCCCGACGAGACCGCCTTCGACGCGCTGATGGCGGTCAACGTCAAGGCGCCGATGCGGCTGATCCGGGCGGCCTGGCCGCACCTCGTCGCGTCGGGGTCCGGGCGGATCGTCAACATCGCCTCGCTCTCGGGCAAGCGGGTGCGCAACGACAATGCCGGCTACGCCATGGCGAAGGCTGCGCTCGTCAGCTTGACCCAGGCTTTGCGGCGCGAGGGCTGGGAGCACGGCATCCGGGCCACCGCCTTCTGCCCCGGCTTCGTCGAGACCGACATGACGGCGCACGTCACCAAGCAGCCGCGGGACCAGATGTCCCGGCCGGAGGACGTGGCAGTCGTGATCGAGACGCTGGTGCGGCTGCCGAACACCGCGAGCGTCGCCGAACTCCTGCTCAACTGCCGGCACGAGGACATGCTGTGACCGGGCTTTTTCGCCGCCTCGCGCAGCGGCCCGGCCCGGCCGTGCCCTTCACCATCGACGGGATGGCGGTCGAGGCGCAGGCCGGCGACCTGCTGCTCTCTGCGATCCTGCTGCACCGGCACTCTCTCCGCCGCTTCGAGTTCGGGCCCGGCGGGCGGGCCGGCTGGTGCCTGATGGGCGCCTGCCAGGATTGCTGGGTGACCCTGGCGGATGGTCGCCGGGTGCGCGCCTGCACCACCCTGGTCGAGCCCGGGATGGCTGTGCTCACCGGGGCCGTGGTCACGGGAGGCGTCGGTGGCTGATCCGGTCGTCGCGATCGTCGGCGCGGGGCCGGCGGGCCTCAGGGCGGCGCAGGTGCTCGCCGAGGCGGGGTTGCGCCCGCTCCTCATCGACGAAGGGCACCGCGCCGGCGGCCAGATCTACCGCCGGCCGCCGCCGGGCGCCGAGCGGCCGGCCGCCAGCCTCTACGGCTTCGAGGCCGGCCGGGCGCAGGCCCTGCACGCTCTCGCCGACGCCCTGGCACCGCGGATCGACTACCGCCCCGGCACGATGGTGTGGGGGATCTCGGGCCGCGACACGACCGGCTTCGACCTCGACTGCCTGGGACCCGAGGGCCACGACCGGGTCGCGGCCGACCGGCTCATCCTTGCGACGGGGGCCATGGACCGCACCCTGCCCTTCCCGGGCTGGACCCTGCCCGGCGTGTTCACCCTCGGGGCGGCGCAGATCGCCCTGAAGGCCCAGGGCATGGCGATCGGCCGGCGCGTCGCCCTCGTCGGGGCCGGGCCGCTCCTGCCCCTCGTCGCGCATCAATACGCCAAGGCGGGGGCCGAGGTCGTGGCCGTGCTCGATGTCACGCCGCTGAAGGCCAAGGTGTTGGCGGCCCCCCGCCTCGCCGCACTGCCGGCGACCCTCGCCAAGGGGGCCTGGTACACCTTGCGCGGCACCTTGCGCGGGCTGCCGGTGCGCTCCGGCGTGCGGGCGGTCGCGGTCGAGGGCTCTCGCCATGTCGAGGCTCTGTCCTTCGAGGATGCGCGCGGCCGCCGGCACCGGGTCGCCTGCGACGCGGTCGGCGCCTCGTTCGGGCTGCGCAGCGAGGCGCAAGCCGCCGACCTCGCCGGCTGCCGCTTCGCGTTCGATCCGGTGACGCGGCAATGGCAGCCGGAGCGCTCCGCGCAAGGCCGCGCCTCGCACCCGCACGTCTATCTGGCCGGCGACGGCAGCGGCATCGGCGGGGCGGACGTGGCCGAACTCCAGGGCGAGCGCACGGCGCTGACCCTGCTCGCCGATCTCGGCCACCCGCGGGACGCCGCCCGCGAGGCCCGGCTCGACCGGCACCTCGCCCGGCAGGCCGGTTTTCGCGCCGCGCTCGAGGCCGCCTACCCCTACCCGCACCACATCGTGGAGGCGATCGCCGACGACGAGATCGTCTGCCGCTGCGAGGGCATCACGGCGGGCGCCCTGCGCCGAGCCGCGACCGAGCGGGACGCCCGCGAGATGAACCGCCTCAAGGCCCTGACCCGGGCCGGGATGGGCCGCTGCCAGGGCCGGGTCTGCGGCCACGCCGCCGCCGAGATCCTGGCTCACCACCTGCGGGTGCCGGTCGAGACGGTCGGGCGCCTGCGCGGGCAGGCGCCGATCAAGCCGATCCCGCTGCGGGAGCCGGCCTGATGGAGCACCTCACCGTCGACGTCGCGATCATCGGCGGCGGCACCGCAGCCTGCGCCGCCGCCGTGTCCTTACGCGAGGCCGGGCTCACCGTGGCCCTCCTGGAGAAGCGCCTGTGCGGCGCTGGCGCCAGCGGGGTGAATTTCGGCGGCGTGCGTCAGCAGGGCCGCGACTTTTCGGAATTGCCGCTGTCGCAGCGCGCGCGGGTGCTGTGGGACGGGCTTAACGCCAAGCTCGGCGAGGATGTCGGATTCGAGGCGACCGGTCACATCAAGCTCGCCCGCTCCGAATCCGACATGGCGGTGCTGGAGGCTTACGCCCGCGACGCAGCCGGGCACGGCCTCGACCTCCAGCTCCTCGGGCCGAACGCCTTGCGCGCCGAGATGCCGTGGCTCGGCCCGGCGGTCGTCGGTGCCTCGCTCTCGCCCACCGACGGGCAGGCCAACCCGCGGGTGGTCGGGCCCGCCTTCGCGCGGCTCGCCCGCCGCCTCGGGGCCGAGGTGCGCGAGCACGCGCCCGTGCGCCACGCGGCCCATGACGGGGCCGGCTTCACCGTCGAGGCCGAGGGGGTGACGGTGAAGAGCCGCAGCCTCGTCAACGCCGCCGGCGCCTATGGCGGCGCGGTGGCCGGCTGGTTCGGCGAGACCGCCCCGGTGGCGCCGCTCTCCCCCAACATGGTGGTGACCGAGCCCCTGAGCCCGCTCGTCACCCGCTCGATCGGGGTCGTCGGCGGCGACGTCTACGTGCGCCAGACCCGGCGCGGCAACGTGGTCTTAGGCGGCGGGCGCGGCACGGCGGACGTCGCCGACGGCCTCGCCCGGCCGGTCTCGGCGGTCTCGCTCGGGGCGATGGGGAAGACCCTCGCGCTGGTCCCGGACCTCGCCCACGCCCAGGTCATCCGCAGCTGGAGCGGCCTCGACGGCGAGATGCCGGACCACATCCCGGTGATCGGGCCGTCCTCCACCACGCCAGGCCTGGTTCATGCCTTCGGCTTCTCCGGCCACGGGTTCCAGCTCGGCCCGGCCGTCGGCGAGATCCTGGCGGAGCTCGTGACGCAGGGGCGCTCCGCCTCCCCCCTCCAGCCGTTCCGGATCGAGCGCTTCGCCGCGTGGCGCGGGCCGTACCGGTCGGAGGGCGAGATCGAACACTGATTGCGTAAAGAACCACGGGGGATCACCACGATGAGACGCTTCCTCTTCGCCGCGGCCGCCCTGCTCGCCGCCGGGCCGGCCATGACATACGGGGTTCTGGCGCAAGGAACCAAGACCCTGACGATCGGCATGGCCGCGGCCGATGTCAGCCAGCTCGACCCGTTCCGGGCCACCAGCACCCAGGACAAGCCGGTCGTCTCCTGGATCTTCAACGGCCTGGTGCGGTTCAAGCCCGGCTCGACCAGCCTCGAGACCCTGGAGCCGGACCTCGCCGAATCCTGGACCCGCTCGGAGGACGGCCGCACCTGGACCTTCGCCTTGCGGAAAGGGGTGAAATTCCACGGGGCTTACGGCGAGATGACCGCCGACGACGTGGTGTTCTCGCTGAAGCGTGCCGCCGACCCGAAGACCTCATCGTTCTCGACCGACTACGCCGCCTTCGACACCATCGAGGCGGTGGACCCGTACACGGTACGGATCACCCTCAAGCACCCCGTGCCCTCGCTGCTCGGCCTCGTGGCGAACTACCACGGCGGCAACGTCTTGAGCCGCAAGGCGGTCGAGGCGCTCGGCAACGACTTCCGGCTCAAGCCCGTCGGCACCGGGCCCTTCGCCTTCGCCGAGTACAAGCCGAACGAGAGCGTGCGGCTCGTCGCCAACCCGGATTATTTCCGCGGCACGCCGAAGCTCGGCGGTATCCTCTACCGGCTGATCCCGGCGGATGCGGCCCGCGACCTCGCCTTCACCTCGGGCGAGCTCGACATCGTCTACGGGCGCCAGGACCAGCGCTGGGCCGAGCGGTTCGGCCGCGAGGCGGACGTCTCGGTCGACATCGTGCGGCCGGCGGAGCTGGCGCTGCTGCATCTCAACATCAGCCACAAGCCCCTCGACGACGTGCGGGTGCGCCGCGCCATCGCCCACGCGATCAGCCAGGCGCAGATCGTCCAGTTCAAGGGCGCCAGCGTCACCGAGCCGGCGGTGTCGATCATCCCCAAGGGCTATCTCGGCACCGACGACAAGGCGCCGCTGCCGCCTTACGACCTCGCCAAGGCCAAGGCGCTGCTCGCCGAGGCCGGGCACCCGAACGGGATCACCATCACGGCGGTCCAGACCAGCCTGCCGACCATGCTGACCGCGATGCAGATCGTGCAGGGCCAGCTCAAGAAGGCCGGCATCGAGCTGAAGCTCGACGTGGTCGACCACCAGACCTTCCACGCCCAGATCCGCAAGGACCTGTCGGACGCGGTCTACTACGCGGCGGCGCGCTTTCCCGTCGCCGACACCTACCTGACCCAGTTCTTCGATTCGGCCTCGACGGTCGGCACGCCGACGGCGGTGACCAACTTCTCCCATTGCAACGCGGCGGATGCCGAGATCCGCAAGGCGCGGACCGAGCCCGATCCGGAGAAGCAGAAGGCGTTGTGGAAGGAGGCGCAGGTGAAGATCATCGAGCAGGTCTGCGCCGTGCCGCTCTCGGAAGGCTTGCAGGTCTGGGCGCACAGGAAGACGGTCGATTACGGCTACGACTTCAAGGGCGCGATCCACCTGGGGCCGGTGATCACCGAGGCGACGGACAAGAAGTAAGTCACCCCCGGCGCGCGACTTGCCTGCCTCCCACGGCCGGTCGCGTGCATCCCCTCCCCCCTCTGCGGGGGAGGGTGGCGAGCGTAAGCGAGCCGGGAGAGGGGACGCCGCTTCCGGAGAGGTCGCGACCATTCTGAAGGGCGCCACATCCTTCATCGTCGCGCTGCCCCTCTCCCGCCCGGCTCCGCCGGGCACCCTCCCCCGCAGAGGGGGGAGGGAAAACCCGCGCGTCATTCGGTGATGCCGCGATAGCTCCCTCCAACCCCCGGCCCGCCCATGCTCCAGTTCATCCTCAAGCGCTTCCTCCTGGCGATCCCGACGCTGGTGGCGGTGCTGACCGTGGTGTTCGTGCTCGTGCGGGTGGTGCCGGGCGATCCGACCATCGTGATCCTCGGCGACCAGGCGAGCGCCTCCGCCCGGGCCGACCTGCGGGGCAAGCTCGGGCTCGATCAGCCGATCGTCGTCCAGTACCTCAGCTTCATGGGGCAGATCGCCACCGGCGATATCGGCCGCTCGCTCACCACCAACCGGCCGGTGCTGGAGGATGTCGCCCACGTCCTGCCCTACACGATCGAGCTGACGCTGGCCGCCATCGCCATCGGCGTCGGGGTCGGCGTGCCCCTCGGCGTCGTGGCGGCGCGACGGCGCGACGGGTTCGCCGACTGGATCGCCCGCATCGTGTCGCTTGCCGGCGTGTCCTTCCCGGCCTTCGTCTCCGGCATCCTGCTGCTGATCGCCTTCGCGGTGCAGTTGCGCTGGTTCCCGGTGATCTCGACCCCGCGCACCGGCGGGATCCTCGACCGGCTCGGCGCGCTGGTGCTGCCGGCGCTCAACCTCGGCCTCCTGATGGTCGCCTACGTCACCCGGGTCACCCGCTCGGGCATGCTGAAGGCGCTGGGCGAGGATTACGTCCGCACGGCGCGGGCCAAGGGGATGCCGGCCCGGATCGTGGTCTGGCGCCATGCGCTACGCAACGTGCTCGTCCCGGTCGTCACCGTGGTCGGCCTCTATCTCGGCGTGCTCATCGGCAACGCGGTGCTGACCGAGATCGTGTTCAACCGCCCGGGCCTCGGCAAGCTGATCGTCACGGCCCTCACCCAGCGCGACTACAGCCTGCTGCAGGGCCTGATGGTCGTCTCCGCCTTCACCATCGTGGTCGCCAACGTGCTCACCGACATCGCCTACGGCCTCGTCGATCCGCGGGTCTCGGCCCAATGAGCGCGAGCGTCGCCTCCGCCGCCCCGAGCGCCTGGCGCCGGGCCACCCGCTCGCCGGGCCTGATGATCGGCGCCGTCACGGTGCTCGCCGTCATCGTCCTCGCAATCCTCGCCCCCTGGATCGCCCCCTACGATCCCAACGAGCAGGATCCGGTCGCCGCCCTGATGGGTCCGTCGGCCGAGCACTGGTTCGGCACCGACTTCTTCGGCCGCGACGTGCTCTCGCGGGTGATCTGGGGCGCCCGGATCTCGCTCTCGGTCGGCTTCCTCGCCACCCTCATCGGCGTCGTCGTCGGCACGGTGATCGGGGTGGTGGCCGGCTATTTCGGCGGCTGGACCGACCGGCTCATCACCGCGGCCACCGACGTGCTCTTGAGCTTCCCGCAGCTCATCATGGGGCTGATGCTGGTGGCGGTGCTGGGGCCGAGCCTCGGCAACCTGATCCTCGCCATCGCGGTCACGGCGATCCCGGCCTTCATCCGCATCGCCCGGGGCTCGACGCTCGCCATGCGCCAGCGCGACTTCGTCGATGCCTGCCGGGCCCTGGGCTATTCCGACCTCCGCATCATGTTCGGCCACATCCTGCCGAACATCCTCGACGAGGTGGTGGTTTTGGCCTCGCTCTGGCTCGCCACCGCGATCCGCACCGAATCGACCCTCGCCTTCATCGGGCTGGGCGTGCCGCCGCCCACCGCGACCTGGGGCAGCATCGTGCGCGAGGGCTTCGACAATCTCCTTGACGCGCCCTGGCTGTCGATCTTCCCGAGCCTGGCGATCCTCGCCGTGATGATCGGCCTCAACCTGATCGGCGACGGCCTGCGCGACGCCACCGACCCGCGGGGGGCACCATGAACACCGCGACGCCCGACCTTCTCAAGGTCGAGGGGCTCACCACCCAGATCCGGGTCGGCGGCACCTGGTACGACGCGGTGCGCGAGGTGTCGTTCGCGGTCTCCGGGGGCGAGACCCTGGCCCTCGTCGGCGAATCGGGCTGCGGCAAGAGCCTCACCGCCCTGTCGGTGATGGGGCTGCTCGCTCCCAAGGTCGGCCGCGTGGCGTCGGGCTCCATCGTGGTCGACGGCACCGACATGCGGGCGGCGACGGAAGCCCAGCGCGAGGCGATGCGCGGCGACCGCCTGGCGATGATCTTCCAGGAGCCGATGACCTCGCTCAACCCGGTCCTGACCATCGGCTTCCAGATCGCCGAGGCCCTGCGGCGCCACCGCGGCCTGTCGAAGGCGGCGGCGCGCGAGAAGGCGATCGCCCTCCTCGAGCGGGTGCGGGTGCCGTCCGCCGCCGAGCGGATCGACGCCTACCCGCACCAGTTCTCCGGCGGCATGCGCCAGCGGGTGATGATCGCGATGGCGCTGGCCTGCTCGCCCCGCGTGCTGATCGCCGACGAGCCGACGACCGCCCTCGACGTCACCATCCAGGCGCAGGTGCTGGCGCTGCTGGCCGACATCCAGAGCCGCGAGGGGCTGGCGGTGCTGCTCATCACCCACAATCTCGGCGTCGTCGCCTCGGTCGCCGACCGGGTGATGGTGATGTATGGCGGCGACGTGGTCGAGAGCGCGCCGGTGCGCGCCTTCTTCGCCCGGCCCACCCACCCCTATGCCGAGGGCCTGCTCCAGGCGATGCCGCGGGTCGACCGGGTGCAGGAACTCGCGGCGATCCCCGGCACGGTGCCGACCCTGCCGGAGATGCCGGAGGGCTGCCGCTTCCAGGGCCGCTGCTCCCTGCGCGAGGAGCGCTGCCGCGAGCGCCCGCCGCTGGTGCCGCTCCCGGGCGCGCCCGACCACGCCGTGCGCTGCTGGGTGAGGGCCGCATGAGCACGACACCCCCTCTCCTCGAAGTCCGGGACCTCTCGAAGACCTTCACCATCCGCCGCGGCTTCCCGGTCGCGAAGACCAGCCTCGTGCGCGCCCTCGACCGGGTGTCGTTCACGGTCGCGCGGGGCGAAGCGCTCGGCATCGTCGGCGAGTCGGGCTGCGGCAAGTCCACCACCGCGCGGGTGGCGCTCCGCCTCACCGAGGCCGACGGCGGCGCGGTGCGGTTCGACGGGCAGGACGTGCTGGCGGCGCCCGCCGGCGCGCTGCGGCGCCTGCGGCGGCGGATGCAGATCGTGTTCCAGGACCCCGCCTCCTCCCTCGATCCGCGCCAGCGCATCGGCGAGGCCCTCGCCGAGCCGCTGCGGGTCCACGGCCTCGCCCGCGGGGCGGAAGGCTCGGAGCGCGTCGCCGCCCTGCTCGCCGAGGTCGGGCTGCCCGCCACGGCCGCTGCGCGCTTTCCGCACGAATTCTCCGGCGGCCAGCGCCAGCGCATCGGCATCGCCCGGGCGCTGGCGCTCGGGCCCGACCTGATCTTTGCCGACGAGCCGGTCTCGGCCCTCGACGTCTCGGTCCAGGCGCAGATCCTCCGGCTGCTCGAATCGCTGCGCCAAGCCCGCAACCTCGCCTTCGTGTTCATCTCGCACGATCTCGGCGTGGTCCGGCATTTCTGCCAGCGGGTGACCGTGATGTATCTCGGCCGGGTGGTGGAGAGCGGTCCGGTCGGCCCGCTCTTCGAGGAGCCGCTGCACCCCTACACCCAACTCCTCAAGGCCTCCTCCCCGGTGCCGGACCCGGAGCGGCCGGTGGCGATGAGCTTCCAGGAGGGTGAGCCGCCCTCGCCGCTCAAGCCCCCGCCGGGCTGCCATTTCCATCCCCGCTGCCCGCACGCCTTCGACCGCTGCCGCGCCGAGGCGCCTCCCTTGCGCGAGGCGGCGCCGGGCCGCGCCGTCGCCTGCCACCTCTACGGCGGGGCGTGATGGGGTCTTACGCAGACGACCCACCCCCACCGGGACATGACGGCGCTATCCCCATCGCCCCCGATTGCTCTAGCTTCCCCAGCGGCGACGAAGCGCCTGGCAAAGGGGGATGACGGACGATGAGGAAGCTCGGGACGATGGCGGTCGTCGGATTGACCCTGATCGGTGCGGTGGGCACCGCCACGGCTCAACCCTATGGCAGCCCCGATTACGGCTACCGCGACCGCGGCGACTATCGGGATCGCGACTACCGCAGCCGCGACAGCGACTACCGCGACCGCGACTCCCGGGACCGCCGCGACGATTACGGCCGGCGGGACGATTATCGCGGCCGCGAGCGCGACTACGGATCTCGTGATCGCGACCGTGATTACGGGTCTCGCGATCGTGATTACGGCGAGCGCAACCGTGGTGGCGCGGCCGCCTTCAACGAGCGCGAGTACCTGCGCTGCAACCCGGACGTGGCCCGCGCCGTGCTCGCCGGCAAGATGCAGTCGGGCCAGAAGCACTTCCAGGTCCATGGCTTCCGCGAGGGCCGCAAGCTGAGCTGCTGAACCCACACGCCGCCGGGGACGATCGCCCCGGCGGCGCGACGCCTGCCGGTGCTGCGGCCGGGCTTCGCCGGTTGGCCACAGCTCCGTCGATTTTTCCACAAATCTGCCCGGACCCCGGCCAGATGTCCCGC
>NZ_JBEXZS010000064.1:0-56170 GCF_040593685.1 Methylobacterium sp. EM32
GAAACGTCAGACCAGCATCATCCTACTCACGACCGGTTTCGAAGAAACCGGCCCGCAGGGACGACGCCGTCCACGCTTCTCTTTCTCGTATGAACTTATCAAAGAGCTGATCGGGCCGGAGCCAGATCTCGTACCCTTAGAGAACAGAAAGCAGCGCCGGGTTGCCCTGGCCCTTGCTTTATCTTCTCTGAGGAAGTCCGGTGGGGCTGGCCGTTCGTCTCGGCGCCCCGTCGGTGAGCGGCTGTCTAAGGGTAGCCGGCTCGCCTGTCAACTCGCCCGAGCCGGGAACCGTGCATCGGATCCGCATCGGTGGCGATCGACGCTTCGGAGCCGGGCCTGTTCGGCGGAGAGACCTGCCGTGAAGCCCCCTCCCCTGCGGTCGCGCCGAATGGCTTTCAGGCAGCGACGCCAGGGTCGCTGAATGCAGGAAGCCCGCGCTCCGGGTGGAGCGCGGGCTTCCGATCAGTCGAAGTGGATCAGGCCGTCAGCGCGGGGCGCGGTCGAGCCAGCCGATCGCGCGGCCGTCGCGGTTGCCGCCGCCGCCCGCCGGGCGCTGCTGGCGGTTGCCGTCGGCGCGCTGGCCGCCTTGGGGACGGTTCTGCTGGCCCTGCGGGCGACCCTGCCGGCCCTCGTGCCCGCCGCGGGCGTCCTGGCCGCCGCGGCCGTCATGAGCCCGCGGCTCGCGGTGCTCCTGCGGCCGGCCGGCGCCGTGGCGCGGCTGACCCTGGCCGCCGCCGGGACGGCCCTGGCGCTGGCCGGGCTGCTGGCCCTGGCGGCCGCCGCCGGGACGCTGGCCGCGCGGGCCGGGCTGGCGCCGGTCACGCTCGGCCTCGGCCACGGCCTGGGCGGCTTCCTCGCGGCTCGGGGGCACGAAGCCCTCGGGGATCGCCATCACCGGCACCTTCTGGCGGGTCAGGCGCTCGATATCGCGGAGGTAGGCCTTCTCCTCGTCGTTGCAGAACGAGATCGCCAGACCGTCCTTGCCGGCGCGCGCGGTGCGGCCGATGCGGTGGACGTAGGCCTCCGGCACGTTCGGCAGGTCGAAGTTGACGACGTGCGAGACGCCATCGACGTCGATCCCGCGGGCGGCGATGTCGGTCGCAACCAGCACCCGGCAGGTGCCGGCCCGGAAGGCGGCGAGCGCCCGCTCGCGCTGCGGCTGCGACTTGTTGCCGTGGATCGCCGCCGAGCCGATGCCGTCGCGCTCCAGGCCGCGCACCACGCGGTCGGCGCCGTGCTTGGTGCGGGTGAAGACCAGCACCCGGTCGATCGTCTCATCGCGCAGGATCGTGGCGAGCAGCGACTGCTTCGAGCCGGTCGGCACGAAGACGACCTTCTGGTCGACCCGCTCGGCGGTGGTGGCGACCGGGGTCACCGCCACCTGAACCGGGTTCTTCAGGTACTGGTCGGCGAGGCCGGCGATGTTCTTCGGCATGGTGGCCGAGAAGAACAGGCTCTGGCGCTGGGCCGGCAGCAGCTTCACGATGCGCTTCAGGGCATGGATGAAGCCGAGGTCGAGCATCTGGTCGGCCTCGTCGAGGACCAGGTACTCGACGCCATCGAGGGTGAGCGAGCGGCGGTCGATCAGGTCGAGGAGCCGGCCCGGGGTGGCGACGAGGACATCGACGCCGTTGGCGAGCGCCCGCTCCTGACGGCCGATGGTGACGCCGCCGAACACCACCGTGGTGGTGAGCTTCAGGAACTGGCCGTACTCCTTGAAGCTGTCGGCGATCTGGCTGGCGAGCTCGCGGGTCGGGGCGAGCACCAGCACGCGGCAGCTGCGGCGCGGCGCCGGCTTGGCCGCACCCTCGGTGGCGAGACGGTGCAGGATCGGCAGCGCGAAGGAGGCGGTCTTGCCGGTGCCGGTCTGGGCGATGCCGCACAGGTCCTTGCCCTGCATGGCCGGCGGGATCGCCTGCGCCTGGATCGGGGTCGGCGTGACGTAGCCGGCCTGGGCGAGCGCCTTCAGGAGCGGCGCCGCGAGGCCGAAATCGGTGAACTGGGTCAAGGGAATCTTCTTGGAATTTGGCAGCGGGATCGCCGCAAGGCGCGCGCCATGCGCAGCCCTCATCGCGATCCTATGTCGGGAGACCGCCCGCGTGATGGAGCGATCCGAAGGGATCAGCGATTAAGAGAGGGCCGGGCCTGCCGCGCAGGTGCCGCGGCGAAATCCGTCACGCAGCCCTCTCGAGCGGACCACGATCGGCCGCTGACGCTGCAATCCGCCATATGGCGTTGTGCGGGTGCGAAGTCAATCGGCGGACGCTGCGTCGCTCGCGCGGCAGCTTTGCGGCAGGCGCTTGCCCTGTGGTCCCGCGCGGTGATTGATACGCCCGGAGAGTTCTCTCGGCCGGAGCCGCCGTCATGTCCGCCCGCCACCCCGCCCTCGCCCGTGCGGAGTCCTTCGCCGCCGCTCACGGCCTGCGCCGGCCGCTGCTCCTCGCCCCGATGGCCGGGGCCTGCCCGCCGGCGCTCTCGCTCGCGGTGATGCGGGCGGGCGGGCTCGGGGCCTGCGGCGCCTTGCTCATGCAGCCGGCGGCGATCCTGGCCTGGGCCGATGCGGTGCGGGAGGCGGGCCCGTTCCAGATCAACCTGTGGATCCCCGATCCCGCCCCGGCGCGCGATCCCGCTTGGGAGGACGCCCTGCGCGCCTTCCTCGGCCGCTTCGGACCGGCGGTATCGCCGGAGGCCGGCGACGCGGCACCCCCCGACTTCGCTGCCCAATGCGAGGCGCTGATCGCGGCCCGGCCGCGCATCGTCTCCTCGATCATGGGGCTCTACCCCCCGGCCTTCGTCGCCCGGTTGAAGGCGCACGGCATCGCCTGGTGGGCCACCGTCACGACGGTGGCGGAGGCGCTGGCGGCCGAGGAGGCCGGGGCCGACGCTGTCATGGTGCAGGGTGCGGAGGCCGGCGGCCATCGTGGCGCCTTCGATGCAAGCAGGGCCGAGACCGGAGCGGTCGGCCTGATGGCCTTGCTGCCGGCGGTCGTCGATGCGGTGAGCGTTCCGGTCGTCGCCACCGGCGGCATCGCCGAGGCCCGCGGGGCTGCGGCTGCATTGCTCCTGGGGGCCAGCGCCGTGCAGATCGGCACCGGCTTCCTGCGCAGCCCCGAGGCCGGGATCCCGTCGGCCTGGGCCGACGGTCTCGGACGAGCGCGCCCGGAGGAGACCCGCCTCACCCGCGCCTTCAGCGGCCGCACCGGCCGCAGCCTCGCGACCGCCTACGTGGCGGCTGCGGCCGGGTCGGACGTGCCGGCCCCCGCCCCTTACCCGGTCCAGCGCGGCCTGACGCAGGCGATGCGCGAGGCCGCGGTGAAAGAGGGCGACCTCGCCCGGATGCAGGCCTGGGCCGGGCAGGCGGCGGGCCTGGCGCGGGCGGTGCCGGCGGGCGAGGTGGTCGGGGAGATCTGGGAGGGGGTCGAGGGGCTGTTGTGCTGAGCGGCAGCCCGGCTCGTCCCTATTCTTGCTCCAGGCAGGATTGGAAGGCCCGGATCGCGGCCTCCACGGCCTCGTCGTCGATGTGGCGATGGGTGACGAGGCGCAGCGTCCACAATCCAAGAGGTCTCGCCAGGACTCCCCGCGCCTCCAGCTTCCCGAGCCAGGCCGCGCTGTCGTGCCCGCTGCGCGACAGATCGACCTGCACGATGTTGGTCTGCGGGGCCGAGGCGCTCAAGGTCGGGCCGAGGCGGTTCAAGCCGGCGCCGAGCCGGTGCGCCCGGGCGTGATCCTCGGCGAGTCGATCCCCCATCGTCGCCAGGGCGTCCAGGCCATGGGCGGCGGCGATGCCGACTTGCCGCTAGGTGCCGCCACGTCGCAGCCGCAGGTGAGCCGGCTGATCGGGCAGCTCGAAGCGATCACCGGGCTGCCGCTGTTCGAGCGCAGCGGCAGCCGCCTCTCCCCCACCGTCGAGGCGGAGCGCTTCCATCACGAGGTCGAGCGGGCCTGCATCGGCCTGGCCAGCCTCGAAGCCGCGGCGGCCGATATCCGCCTGTTCGGGGCCGGCCGCCTGAGCGTCGCGGCCATGCCGCGCTTGGCCGGCGGGCTGCTCGCCCGCTCCGTCGCCCGGTTCAAGCTGGAGAATCCAGGGGTGACGGTCTCGATCCATGCCGGCGACGAGGGCACGGTGGGCAAGTGGATCGCCGAAGGCTTCTGCGATGCCGGCCTCACCATGCTGTACGGCGCGCAGGGCAGCGTGCAGGCGGATCCGCTGCTGAGCCTCGATTGCGTGGCGGTGCTTCCCCGGGGCCACCGGCTGGCGCGCCAGGCCGTCCTCGGCCCGGCCGATCTCGCCGGGGAGCCCTTCATCGAGCCGCCGGTCGGCAATCCCCTGCGCGTGCGGATCGACGCGGTGTTCGAGGCGGCCGGGATCCGGCGCTCGGTCGCGGCCGAGGCCGGTCTCGGCTCGGCGGTCTGTACCCTTGTCGCGGCCGGCATTGGCGTCAGCCTGATGAATCCCCTGGCGGCCTACGAGGAGGCGAAGGTCTCGCCGATCGAGATCCGCCGCTTCGCGCCCGCCCTGCCGGTGGTCTTCGCCCTCGTCTTTCCGCCCTTGCGGACGCAGGACCGCCTCGTGGCGGCCTTCAGCGCCTGCGCGCGGGCGACCCTGGTGAGCGAGCTGGCCGTGTTGCAGCCCGATCCCGGCGGACCGCCCTGACCCCGCCTCACTCCGCGGCCGCCAGCGGCTTCGCCACATCCTCCAGCGATTTCCGCTCCGCCGCCACGCCCCAGATCCCCGCCACCGCTCCGGCGGCGATCATCAGACCGGAGGCCAGGAGATACCCGCCGAGGATGGCGTTACGGGACTGGCCCTCGATCAGCACCCCGAACAAGGCCGGTCCCACCGCCCCGACCGAGGTGCCGACGGCGTAGAACAGCGCGATGGCGAGCGCCCGGATCTCCAGCGGAAACACCTCGCTCACCGTGAGATAGGCCGAGCTCGCCGCCGCGGAGGCGAAGAAGAACACCGCCATCCAGCATAAGGTCAGGGTCGTGGCCGTCACGATCTCCTGCTGGAACGCCCACCCGCTCAGGGCCAGCAGCACGCCCGACATCCCGTAGGTGAAGGCGATCATCGGCTTGCGGCCGACCGTGTCGAACAGCCGCCCGAGCAGCACCGGCCCGAAGAAATTGCCGGCGGCGAAGGGCAGGATGTACCAGCCGACGCCGTCCGCCGGCACGCGGTAGAAGTCGATCAGGATCAGCGCGTAGGTGAAGAAGATCGCGTTGTAGAAGAAGGCCTGGGCCGACATCAGCGCCAGCCCGACCCAGGCCCGCTGCCGGTAGGTCTTGAGGGCCGAGAACACCTCGGCGAGCGGGGTGTGGCTGCGCTGGCGCAGGCGCGCCTTCGGGAACGGGCCGTCGCTCAAGGTGTGGCCCTCGGCGCGGAAGCGCGCCTCGATCCCGGCCACCAGCGCCTCGGCCTCCTCGTGCCGCCCGTGGGTCATCAGCCAGCGCGGGCTCTCGGGGATCCAGGTCCGCAGGAACAGGATGACGAGGCCGAGGAAGGCGCCGAGCCCGAAGGCGACGCGCCAGCCGGTATCCGGCCCGAACAGGGCGGGATCGAGCACGACCAGCGAGGTGCCGGCGCCGAGCACCGCGCCGAGCCAGAAGCTGCCGTTGATGACGAGGTCGGTCCAGCCCCGGGCCCGGGCCGGGATCAGCTCCTGGATCGTCGAGTTGATCGCCGTGTACTCGCCGCCGATGCCGGCCCCGGTGAGGAAGCGGAAGAGGCAGAAGCTCCACAGGTTCCAGGACAGGCCGGTGGCGGCGGTGGCCGCGAGGTACACCGCCAGGGTGATGAAGAAGAGCTTTTTGCGCCCCCACCGGTCGGTGAGCCAGCCGAAGCCGACCGCCCCGAGCACCGCGCCGGCGAGGTAGCTCGACGTCGCGAGCCCGATCTCGGCGTTGGAGAAGTGCAGCGTCGGGCTCGCCTTGAGGGCGCCGGCGAGCGCCCCGGCCAGCGTCACCTCCAGCCCGTCGAGCACCCAGGTGATGCCGAGCGCCAGCACCACCAGGGTGTGGAACCGGCCCCAGGGCAGCCGGTCGAGCCGGGCCGAGACGTCCGTCTCGATCACGCCGCCGGGCGCGGTGCGAGGGCTGAGGGAACGCGTCATCGGGGCCTTTTTCGCGGGCGGGGCTCGTCCCGACAAGATGGCTCCCGGCGGCGCGATGGGAACCCGCAACAGGCCGGAAACATGGCCCGGCCGCCGAAGCCCTGCGGCGAGGCCCGGGCCCCGGCGCCCCTACCCTTTGGCGCCGACCGGCTTGAACACGCCCGTCGATGTCGCCACCACCCGCCCGGCCTCGTCGCGGATCTCGGCGTCGCAGAACAGGATCGACTGCCCGGCCCGCGCCACCCGGCCTTCCGCCAGGAGCACGCCGTGGCCGGGCGAGAGGAAGCGGGTCTGCATGTCGAGGGTCACCACCGGCCGGCCGGCGGTGAGCCGGGCCACCGTGCCCATGGCGATGTCGAGCAGCGTGCAGAGGATGCCGCCATGGGCGATGCCGAGATTGTTGCCGTGCCGCGGCCCCAGCTCCAGGCGCAGGCGGGTGCGCCCCTCGACGATCTCCAGCGCCTCGATGCCGCAGAGCCGGGCGAACGGAATGTCCGCTCCGTAGATCAAGCTGGTATCCGCCTCGTCCATCGATCCGCTCCGGTCCTCGCGTGCCGCACCTATGCGGAGAGTTCGCCGGCCTGGCAAATCGCGCTATGCTCCCGCCGCAGGGGCGGACGGCGTCGTCCGCCCAGGCAGGGCGAGCCCGCAAGGCCGCCCCCCTTTCGTGCGCCGGCGCCGACGCGCCGAACGCCCCGGCCTCCCGCGGCCGAGGCGCGATGCAAAGAGAATCCATGAGCGCTTCGCCCCCCTCCTCCTTCGTCCGCACCCGCTGGTGGTGGGTGCGTCACGCCCCCGTGCGGGGCGATGGCGGCCGCATCTATGGCGGCCAGGACATCGCGTGCGATTGCGGCGACGCCCATGTCTTCTCCGGCCTCGCCCCGGTGCTGCCCCGCGGCGCGGTCTGGGTTGCGAGCCATCTCGGCCGCACCCGCCAGACCGCCGAGGCCCTGTGGCAGGCCGGCGACTTCACGGTGGACGGCCGGGTGCCGCGCCTCACCGTCCTGCCGGCCCTCGCCGAGCAGGATCTCGGCGAATGGCAGGGCCGGGACCGGGCGCGCTTCTTCGCCGAGCGCCAGCCCGACGCCGCGAGCTACTGGTTCGCCCCCGCCGAGGAGCGCCCGCCGGGCGGCGAGAGCTTCTCGGAGCTGTACGCCCGGGTGACGGCGGCGGTCGACGAGCTCACCGCCGAGCATCGCGGCCGCGACATCGTGGCGGTGGCCCATGGCGGTACGATCCGGGCGGCGATCGCGCAGGCGCTGAACCTGTCGCCCCAGGGCGGCCTCGCCTTCGCGATCGAGAATTGCTCGCTCACCCGCCTCGACCATTACGCTAGCCCGGACGGGACTGGCTGGCGCGTCGGCATGGTGAACGCCCAGCCCTGGCTCGGGGCGGCGGAGGGGGCCGGGCCGGCGGCCTGAAGCGCGGCCATACCGGTTTTTCAGCGCCGGCCTGCCTGGGCGGCGGTTGACAACCGGGTCCCCTTGTCCGGACCATGCACCCGGGCGCCCTCGACGGCGTACCGCACGAACGAACGTCTTTGAATGAAGGACGGACCGGGTGAGGACAACGCGTCAGGCGGCGGCTCCGGCCGTGGTGGTGCCGAGCATGGCTCGGCAGGGGGCGGCCTGCGCGCAGCGGGCACCCGCGGGCAATCCGCACGGGCCCGGCCGCACCGCGGCGGCCCGCAGGGCGGCTGAGGATCTCGGCGGCACGGTCGCCGTCCGTCGGTACGAGCCGGCCCTCGCGGCGACGACCGCTCGGCCCCGGGCCCGGTCCCAGCCGCGAGGGCCGCACGCATGACGCTCCGCTGGCGCCGCCGCCCGGAGGGCTCGACCTGGGGCGATTTCGGCCCCGACGACGAGCTCGGCCGGCTCAACCTGCTGACCGCCGAGAAGGTGCGCCAGGGTGCGGCCGAGGTGCGGGAGGGTCTGACCTTCTGCCTCAGCCTGCCCCTCGACTATCCGGGCGGCAACGTCCTCAACCCGCGCCGTCACCCGCCGCAGATCCGCCCGACCATGCGGGCGAGCGGCCGGCCGAACATGAACTTCCTGGTCTGCGAGGAGGTGCCCGACGCCACCGACGTGATCAGCGACGACCTCGCGGTGCTCCACCTGCAATACTCGACGCAGTGGGACAGCCTCGCCCATGTCGGCTCGCTGTTCGACGTCGAGGGCGACGGCACCCCGCGGCCGGTCTACTACAACGGCTTCCGCGCCGGCTCCGACATCACCGGGCCGACGACGCCGGAAGAAGCGGGCGCGCCGTCCCGCGCCCAGGCCCTCGGCATCGAGCGGCTGGCCGAGCGCGGCATGCAGGGCCGCGGAGTGATGATCGATCTCCACGCGCATCTCGGCGACGCGCGGGTGGCGGTCGGCTACGACGGGTTGCGCCGCATCCTCGACGCGGACGGCGTCACGGTCGAGCCCGGCGACATGGTCTGCCTGCATACGGGCTTTTCCGAGCGGCTGCTCGGCATGAACCGCAACCCCGATCCGGCCGTGGTCCACGACCTCTGCGCCGGGCTCGACGGGCGCGACCGCAAGCTCCTGAACTGGATCACCGATTCGGGATTGGCCGCCCTCATCGCCGACAATTACGCCGTCGAGGTCCACCCGGCGATGCCGGCGGAGGGGTGCTGCGCCACCCTGCCGCTCCACGAGCACTGCCTGTTCCGCCTCGGGGTCAATCTCGGCGAATTGTGGCACCTCACCCCGCTCGCCACCTGGCTGCGGGCGCATGGCCGCCACCGCTTCCTCCTCACCGCGCCGCCCCTGCGGTTGCCCGGCGCGGTCGGCTCGCCGACGACGCCGATCGCGACCGTGTGATCGGGACACCATGAGGATCGGATGACCGTGCGGCTCTTCACGCCTGGGAGGCGGGATGGCGGTGGGAGCGGAACGTCGCACAGCCGGGGCGTGGTGGCGGGTATGAGCCGCGCCACGATGTTCTTCCCACCCACGACCTCATCCTGAGGTGTGGAGCGATCGAAGATCGCGGAGCCTCGAAGGAGGCCTCCAGAAATCGCGGAGGTTGCTGGAGGCCTCCTTCGAGGCTCCCTGCGGTCGCACCTCAGGATGAGGTCGCGGGTGGGACGAGGCGGTGATGCGCATCGCCGTCGATCCAGGCTGTTCTGGCACAATCACAACGAACCAACACGGGAGGACGATCATGAGCGAGATCGCGGTCATCGGGGCCGGGCTGATGGGGCACGGCATCGCCCTGGTCCTGGCGCTGGGCGGGCACCGGGTGCGGCTGACCGACAGCCGGCCGGAGACCCTGGAGCGGGTGCCGGGCCTGATCGCCTCCGCCCTCGACACCCTGCGCGAGGCCGGCGCCGTCTCGGCCGACTGGACGCCGGAGCGGGCGGCGGACGCCATCCGCCTCGAACCCGACCTCGGCGCCACCGTCGCCGGGGCACACCTCGTCATCGAGGCGATCACCGAGAACCCGGAGGCGAAGCGCGCGCTGTTTTCCGAGCTCGACCGGCTCTGCGGTCCCGAGACGCGGATCGCCAGCAACACCAGCTACCTCGACGTCTTCCCGCTGATCCCGGAAGGCCGGCAGGCGCGCGCCCTGGTGATGCACTGGTATACCCCGCCCTACATCGTCGACCTCGTCGACGTGGTGCCGGGCCCCCACACCGACCCGGCGGTGATCGAGGAGGCGCGCCAGCTCGTCCTCGGCCTGGGCCAGGTGCCGATCGTGCTCAAGCGCTTCATCCCGGGCTACGTCGCCAACCGGATCCAGTCGGCGATCTCGGCCGAGGTCTACCACCTGCTCGACGAGGGCGTGGCCTCGGCGCGCGAGATCGACGACGCGATCATCCACGGCTTGGCGCTCCGCATCCCGATCCTCGGCCACCTCGCCAAGGCGGATTTCACCGGCATCGAACTCTTACGCCACGCGCTTGCCAATGCGAGCTACAGCCCGCCGCCTTCGCGCACCCGCTCGGAGGCGATCGACGACTTGGTGGCCCAGGGGCGCACCGGCGTGATGGCCGGCAAGGGCTTCTTCGACTGGGGCGGGCGTGACCCGGCCGAGCTGTTTCGCGACCGCGACCGCCGCCTGCTCGCCCTCAAGCAGGCGATGAAGCAGGTCGGCCGGATGGAAGGCGAGTAGGTGCACCTCATACGACTCCCGACGCGGTCGGGAGTCGTATGAGAGACACTCAGCCCGTCGACCGGGGCCGCGGCGGCGCTATAACCGGGGTGTGTGAGTGCTCCGGAGGCGAGGCGGCGGCCATGTTCGAGTTCCCGGTCCTGTTCGGCGACATCGGTGGCACCAACGCGCGCTTCGCCGTGCAGGAGAAGCCGGGGGTCGAGCCCGTCGTGCTCGCCCATGAGAAGACCGCTGCCTATCCCGATCCGAGCGCGGCGATCCGCGCGGCCCTGGCGCAGAGCACGGTCGCCCCGCCCCGCTCCGCCATCCTGGCGGTGGCCGCCCGGGTCGACGGACCGGCGGTCCACCTCACCAACGCCCATTGGGTGATCGAGGGCGAGCGGATCGGCCGCGATTTCGGCCTCGCCAGCTGCCGGATCGTCAACGACTACGTGCCGGTGGCGGCCGGCGCCGCCGCCCTCGACCCGGCCGGGCGTGACCGCTCGATCCTTGAGCAGATCGGCCCGACCCTCTGCCCCGACGGTGGCGCGCGCCTGGTGCTGGGTCCGGGCACCGGATTCGGCGCCGCCGGCCTCGTGCCCTACGGTAACCAGCTCGCCATCGTGTCGACCGAGGCCGGCCACACCGATTTCGGGCCGAGCAATGCGGAAGAGTTCGAATTCTGGCCGCGCCTCGCCCGGATCGAAGGCCGCATCACCGTCGAGTCCCTGCTCTCCGGCCCCGGCCTGTCCCGGCTCCATGCCGGCCTCGGCGGCGGCGAGAGGGACGCGAAGGACATCACCGAGCGCGGGATGTCGGGCGAGGATCCGGCGGCGCGGCGGACGCTCCGGGTGTTCTCCAGGCTGCTCGGGCGCGTCTGCGGCGACCTCGCCCTCACCTTCCTGGCGACCGGCGGCGTCTATATCGGCGGCGGCATCGTGCCCCGGATCCTCGACCTGCTCAACGAGGGGGACTTCCGGCAGGCCTTCGAGCACAAGCCGCCCTTCTCCGACCGGATGAAACAGATCCCGACCTGCGTCATCACCATCGCCGACCCGGCGCTCGCCGGCCTCTCGGCGCTCGCCTGCCAGCCGGACCGGTTCGCGTATGACGGGCAGCATTGGACGGCGTGAGGAAAGCTCATCGGCAGTTCTCGCTCTGCCTCGGGGAGCCTGTTCGGTGAACTCGACAGGATTCATGCCCTCCTCGTCATTCCGGGGCCACGAATGCAGAGCCCGGAATCCAGAACCTCAGTTCGATGCGAGAGGGGCGAATAGCGTCCCACTCTATTCTGAACCATCCGCGGTTATGGATTCCGGGCTCCGCTGCGCGGCCCCGGAATGACGAGGAGGATGAACGATCTGTGATTCTGGCACCTCTCGCTGCTGATGCGCCCACGGGCCGGCCGGAGAGATCCCTCAATACCCCTTCCACAATCCCGGCGTCGCCAGCTCCACCAGATGCCCGTCCGGATCGCGGAAATACAGGCTGATGCCGCCGCGCGGCCAAGTCGTCCGTCCCTCGATCGGGATGCCGTGCGCGGTCAGGTGCCGCTCCCACGCCTCCAGCGCGCCGGCCGGGATCGAGAGCGCGAGGTGCAGCGGACCCGAGCCGTCATGCGGCGGGATGGTGCCCCCGGGTGTCGCGATCGGGTGGAGCGAGCCGCCGCGGGGAAACAGCAGCAGGACGCCGCGCCCGGCGACGTCGTAGGCCCGCATCCGGTGGTCCTCGTGGAGGCAGGGCAGGCCGATCGGCCCACCCCAGAACGCGGCCGCCCGCGCGAGGTCGTCGACGTAGAGGACCGTCTCGAGGATCCCGGCGATCTCCGGCATGGCGCCACCTCCCGACCGGGTGAACGCGCGGGCGGTCCCGGCGGTTACGCGGCGGCCGGGTTGACGGCCTCCTCCGCGAGCTCCGACAGGAGCTCGTCGGTGTTCTCCTCCTCGACCAGGGTCTCCTTGATCAGGCCCTCGGCCTCACCCAGGCCCAGCTGCTTGGCCCAGGCCAGAAGGGTGCCGTAGCGGGTGATCTCGTAATGCTCCACCGCCTGCGCGGCGGCGATCAGCCCGGCATCGAGCGCCTCGCTGCCGGAGAATTCCTGCATCACCTCCTCGCCCTCGGCGATGATGCCCTGGATCGCCTGGCAGGTGACGCCCTCCGGCTTCTCTCCGACGCTCCGGAACACCTGATCGAGACGCTTCACCTGCTCGCGGGTCTCCTCAACATGGACGCTGAGCGCGCCGCGCAGTTCCTCCGAGCGGGCGGCCTGCGCCATCTTCGGCAGCGCCTTCAGGATCGCGTTCTCGGCGAAGTAGGTGTCCTTCAGCTGGTGCAGGAAGAGCGCCCGAAGGTTCTTGTCGTCGGCCATGAGATGCTCCCGTGGGGTACCGATGTGCCCCGGCAACTCGCGGGCGGCCCGCTTCGTTCCTGATGGGATCACGGCCTTGCGACGGGCCCTGGTTCCGGGAACCGATCGTCGCCATTGTCATAGGTGAGGGGCGTGGATCCGAGGGAGACGACGCCATGACCACGATGTTCGAGGAGCGGGAACGGGCCGCCGAGGCGTTGTTCGCCCTGGACGAGGAATTGCGCTTCCTCGCTCTCGCCCGGCGCAACAAGATGCTCGGCGCCTGGATGTGCGAACGCCTGAACCTCGGCGGACGCGAGGCCGAGGCCTACAAGAGCCGGCTGGTCGAGGCGGGCTCGGTCCCCCCCGCCCCCGGCCGCACCGCGGACGAGGCCCTGGCCGAGCGGCTGCGCGCCGACCTCGCCGCCGGGGGCGTCGAGGCCGAGGCCGACGAACTGCCGGGGCTGATCGCCCGCTACGGTGCCGAGGCGGCCCGGACCGTGCGCGAGCAGGCCAGGGCGAGCTGATCGAGAGAGTTGATCAGAAGAAGGTCGGCCGCGCGCTGGCGGTGTGCTCCTTGAGCACGGCGCCGGTCGCGGTGTCGACCTCCTTCATCAGGACGTCGTAGCCCCACAGGTCGGCGAGGTGCTGGAGCACCCGCATCGCATCGTCCTTGTTGAGCAGGACGCGGTTGAGCACCTTGTGGTGCAGGATCAGCTTGCGGTCGCCCTCGAGGTCGACGTCGACCACCTCGATGTCGGGGTCGAGCCAGGCGACGTCGTATTGCCGGGCGAAGGCCCGGCGCAACTTCCGATAGCCGCGCTCGTCGTGGATCGCCTCGACCCGCAATTCCGGCTTGTCCGGATCGTCGGTGACGTGGAACAGCCGCAGCTGGCGCATCAGCTTCGGGCTGAGGAACTGCGCGATGAAGCTCTCGTCGCGATAGTTGGCCCAGACGTCGCGCAGCACGCCCATCGGGTCGCCGCTGCCGGCGATGTCGGGGAACCAGGCCCGGTCCTCCTCCGTCGGCTCGGTGCAGATGCGGGCGATGTCCGTCATCATGGCGAAGCCGATGGCATAAGGGTTGTGCCCGCCGTAATGCCGGTCGTCGTAGGTCGGCTGACGGATCACGTTGGTGTGCGATTGCAGGAATTCGAGGTAGGCCGCCTCGTCGATCTGCCCGGTCTCGGACAGCCGGGTCATGATCCGGTAGTGGTTGTAGGTGGCGCAGCCCTCGTTCATCACCTTGGTCTGGCGCTGCGGGTAGAAGTACTGCGCCACGTGTCGGACGATGCGCAGGATCTCGCGCTGCCACGGCTGGAGCCGCGGCGCTGCCTTCTCCAGGAAGTAAAGGATGTTCTCCTGCGGCAGCTCCAGCAGTGCCCGGCGGCGCTCGGCCTGCGGGTCCGGCCGGCCGGCCTGGGTCTTGGCCGGCAGGGTGCGCCAGAGGTCGTTGTACATCCTCTCCTGGTGCTCCTGGCGCTCGCGCTCGCGGCGCTGCTCGGAGGAGAGGTCGGGCCGCTTCTTGCGCGGATAGCGGTGGACGCCCTGGTTCATCAGCGCGTGGGCGGCGTCGAGCACCGATTCGACGGCGTTGTGGCCGTAGCGCTCCTCGCAGCGGGTGATGAAGGTCTTGGCGAAGTCCAGGTAATCGAGGATGCCTTCCGCGTCGGTCCACTGGCGGAAGAGGTAGTTGTTCTTGAAGAAGTGGTTGTGGCCGAAGGCGGCGTGGGCGATGACCAGCGTCTGCATCGTCGCCGTGTTCTCCTCCATGATGTAGGAGATGCACGGGTCGGAATTGATAACGATCTCGTAGGCCAGGCCCATCAGGCCGCGGCGGTAACCGGCCTCGTGCTGGGCGAAGTGCTTGCCGAACGACCAGTGCTTGTAGAACAAAGGCATGCCGATCGACGCGTAGGCGTCCAGCATCTGCTCGGCGGTGATGATCTCGATCTGGTTCGGGTACCAGCTCAGGCCGAGCTCCGGCCCGGCGATCGCCTCGCAGGCGTCGTGGATGCGCCGGATCGTGTCGAAGTCCCAGTCGTTGCCGGTGAAGAGCGGGGTGTTCTTGGTGATCACGGCCGGGCCGGCGGGCCGCGCGCCGAAGGTGGCGGAACTCATCGGGCGTCGAACCTCCCGGTGTCTCTCGAGCATTTTCCGACGAAGTGGGTACCGGTTCGTCGAAGAAAATGCGGCTGAACTGACTCTGGAGCATCCCCCGGCGGGATGCGAACCCTGAACCTGACCGGCGCGGCCCGCGCGGGGCCGCGCCTCGCTTACGGTGACGCCGTTTCCTGCCCGGCCTTGTTGCGGGCGAACAGCTCGCGGAAGACCGGGTAGATGTCGCGGCGGTGGTTGACCTTGCGCATCGCCAGCACCGAGTTGGTCTTCGCGACCGGCTCGTAGGTGCGCCACAGGGTGGTGCGGTGCTCGACGAAGCCCGCCCGCGGCCCGCCCTCGTCGCCGACCTCGAGATAGGCGAAGTACTGGCAGGCCGGCAGGATCGCGGAGCGCAGCAGATCCTGCGAGGTGGGGCCGTCGCTCGACACGTTGTCGCCGTCCGAGGCTTGCGCGGCGTAGATGTTCCAGTCCTCGGGGTTGTAGCGCTCGGCGATGATCCGCTTCATCTCGACCAGAGCCGAGGAGACGAGGGTGCCGCCGGTCTCGCGCGAGCCGAAGAACGTCTCCTCGTCGACCTCCTTGGCGTGGTCGGTGTGGCGAATGAAGACGATCTCGACGTGCTTGTAGCGCCGGGTGAGAAAGATATGGAGCAGGATGTAGAACCGCTTGGCGAGGTCCTTCATGTGCTCGGTCATCGAGCCCGAGACGTCCATCAGGCAGAACATCACCGCCTGGGCGACGGGGCGCGGATAGGGCTCGAAGCGCCGGTAGCGCAGGTCGATCGGATCGACGTAGGGAATGCGCTGCGAGCGGGTGCGCAGCCGCTCCAGCTCCGCCTTCAGCTCGTCGAGGATCACCGCGTCCGGCTGGCTCTCCTCCAGCGCCCGGATCTCCGCCTCCAGCGCCTCCATCTCGGCGGCCTTCGGCCGCTTGAGGGCGATGCGCCGCGACAGCGAGTTGCGCAGGGTACGCCCGAGCGCGAGGTTGGCGGGCGAGCCGGACACCGTGTAGCCGGCCCGGCGCAGGGTGGCGGTCTCGACCACCGCGAGGCGGCGCTTGGCGAGGTCGGGCAGCTCCAGGTCTTCGAGGAAGAGCTCCAGGAATTCCTCGCGGGTGAGGACGAAGCGGAACGTGTCCTCGCCGTCCGCCCCGCCGTCGCTGCCCTCGCCGCTGCCGCCGCCTCCCCCGCCGCCGCCCGGCGGGCGCTCGATCAGGTCACCCTCGATGTAGGTCTTGTTGCCGGGCAGGATGTGGTCGTTGATCCCGGTCGAGGGGTTGCGGGTGAATTTCGGCTCGCGCACGCCGTCGACCGGAACGGTGACGTTGCCGTCCTTGCCGAGGTCCTTGATGTCCTTCTCCCGGGCCGCCTCGCGCACGGCGCGCTGAGCCACGTCCCGGACCCGGCGCAGGAAACGCTGCCGGTTCGCCAGGCTCTTGCCGCCGGGATTGAGGCGTCGATCGATGATGTGCATCCGCTTCGCGCTCTCCGATCACGCCATCATACCGTATCGGGGCCGTCCCCCGCCACCGCTCCACTCGGGGGAGGCCGGACGGCCCGCGGGACACTTTTTCCCGCGGGCCGCGATGGTCTGCCTACGTTTTAGCCAGCCTGCTTGACGCGCATGTACCACTCGACCAGGCGGCGGACCTGGCGCTCGGTGTAGCCGCGGTCCCTCATCCGCTCGACGAACTCGCCGTGCTTCTTCTCGGTCTCGCTGTCCTTCTTCGAGCCGAAGGAGATCACCGGCAGCAGCTCCTCGACCTGGCTGAACATCCGCCGCTCGATCACCTCGCGGATCTTCTCGTAGGAGGTCCAGGACGGGTTGCGTCCGCCATGCTGGGCCCGCGAGCGCAGAGCGAACTTCACCACCTCGTTACGAAAATCCTTCGGGTTGGCGATGCCCGCCGGCTTCTCGATCTTGGTCAGCTCCTGGTTCAGGAGCTCGCGGTTGAGCAGCTGCCCGGTCTCCGGGTCCTTGAAGTCCTGGTCCTCGATCCAGGCATCCGCATAGTCGATGTAGCGGTCGAACAGGTTCTGGCCGTAATCGTGGTAGGATTCGAGGTAGGCCTTTTGGATCTCGTGACCGATGAACTCCGCGTAGCGCGGCGCCAGCTCACCCTTGATGAATTCCAGGTAGCGCTTCTCGGTCTCGGGCGGCAGCTGCTCGCGGCGCAGCGACTGCTCGAGGACGTACATCAGGTGGACCGGGTCGGCCGAGACCTCGGTGGTGTCGTGGTTGAAGGTGGCGGCCATCACCTTGAAGGCGAAGCGGGTGGAGATCCCGTCCATGCCCTCGTCGACGCCGGCGGTGTCCTTGTATTCCTGCATCGAGCGGGCGCGGGGATCGACCTCGCGCAGGGACTCGCCGTCATAGACCCGCATCTTGGAGAAGACGTTCGAGTTCGCGTGCTCGCGCAGGCGCGAGAGCACCGAGAACCGGGCCAGCATCTCCAGCGTGCCGGGGGCGCAGCGGGCGTTGGCGAGCTCGGACCCCGAAACCAGCTTCTCGTAGATCCGCTGCTCCTCGGTCACCCGCAGGCAGTACGGCACCTTGATGACGTAGATGCGGTCGATGAAGGCTTCGTTGTTCTTGTTGGTCTTGAAGCTCTGCCACTCGGCCTCGTTCGAGTGGGCGAGGATGATGCCGGTGAACGGGATCGCCCCGATATTCTCGGTGCCGACGTAGTTGCCCTCCTGCGTCGCGGTGAGCAGGGGGTGCAGCATCTTGATCGGCGCCTTGAACATCTCGACGAATTCGAGGATGCCCTGGTTCGCCCGGTTGAGGCCGCCTGAGTAGGAATAAGCGTCGGGATCGGCCTGGCTGAGGGTTTCGAGCTTGCGGATGTCGACCTTGCCGACGAGGGACGAGATGTCCTGGTTGTTCTCGTCGCCCGGCTCGGTCTTGGCGATACCGATCTGGCGCAGGCGCGACGGGTTGACCTTGACGACCTTGAACTTCGAGATGTCGCCGCCGAACTCGTCGAGGCGCTTGAGGCACCACGGGCTCATCAGGCCGGTGAGGCGCCGCCGCGGCACGCCGTAGCGCTCCTCGATCATCGCCCCCATCGTCTCGGGGTCGAACAGCACCAGCGGGCTCTCGAAGACCGGGCTCATCTCGTTGCCGGCCTTGAGCACGTAGATGGGATGGACCTCCATCAGGGCCTTGAGCCGCTCGGCCAGGGACGACTTGCCGCCGCCCACGGGACCCAGCAGGTAGAGGATCTGCTTGCGCTCTTCGAGCCCCTGCGCGGCATGGCGGAAGAACGAGACGATGCGCTCGATCGTCTCCTCCATGCCGTAGAACTCGGAGAAGGCAGGATAGGTCCGAATGGTCCGGTTCATGAAGATCCGGCCCAGGCGCGGATCCCGCGCCGTATCGATGAACTCCGGCTTCCCGATCGCGTCGAGAATGCGCTCCGGCGCACTCGCGTACATCAGGGGATTGTCACGGCAGGCTTCGAGATATTCGGACAGGGACAGCTCCGCGTCCCGGCGGGACTCGTAGCTGCGCGCGAAAGTTTGAAAGAGGTCGCTCGCTGACGGCATTGGCATTCCGGACCCTCACGACATCGCCAGGATCATCCTGTCCCGCCTCGGATGCAATCGATATCCCCATGTTTGTCGCAGCGCGGCGACGGAAGGAGGGGTGCGGAGGCGGCCAGGAGCCTGTATGCAGGCCGGCTGCGGGCAAGGCGCGTGCCGCGGCGGCCGGTAAAGTTGCAGATCCGCCAAGGCGAAAGCCGGTGACCCAACGGCTCTGTGCCGTAAAGGACACGCCTGTTCCGGTTTTTCCACACCCCCCGGAGCGCCGTCGGCAGCCCCGCGGGACTGAAGGAGGAACGCCGGCCGCGAGGTCAGCGTTCCCGCTTCGTTTCGCCCTACGGCAGGGTCCTGCGCACAGGGTGCCGGGCCGGGGCTCAGAGGTCGACGGAATCCTTCTTCGCGCCGTCCTTACCGTCCTTTGGGCCTTCCTTGGTGCCGGCGGCCCCGACCGTGAGCTTGATGGTCTGGGTGCTCAGGGCGCCGTCGGTGCCCTTGATCTCGACGGTGACCTCGTCGGTGCCGGTGAAGCCGGCCTTGCTCTCGTAGAACAGGGCCTGGACGTTGGCCTCGACGTTCGGGCAGCGATAGGTGGCCGGCGTCTTCACCTTGCCGGCGCGCTGGATCGTGGCGCCGTTCTTGGGCGCGCCCGTCACCTTCAGTTCGGGCTGCGGCCCGAGCGAGCAATCCTTCTTCAGGTTCGGCACCATCACGAGCCGGACCTGCTTGCCGGAGGCGACGGAGTGCTCGCGCACCTTGGCGGCCTGCGCCAGAGCGGGGCCTGCGGCCAGCACGGGCCCGGCGGCCATCAGGACGGCGAGCGCCAGGGTCGGGGGATAAGGGCTGGTCATGTGGCTCTCAAGCTCTCCGAGGGGATGCCGGCCGCATGTGGGGAGCGGCCCGGCCGCCGTCGAGGCCCGGAGCGCGGGTTCCGGAGCGGAAACCGTCCTGGTGCCTCTCGCGAAACTCCCGGTCACCGCCATGTCCCGCTGTGGCAGCGTCGGCGCGACGGGAGTTTCGTCTGCTGCTCTCAATGCAGGACCAGCATCACGAACAGGTTGAACAGCCCGAGCAGGGCCACGCCGCCGAGCCAGATCCAGTAGCCCCTGCCCTCGACCGGATAGTCGCCGATCATTTCAGTCCCCCCCAGGCCCGTCGCCGGCCGCCGCCTGCAGCACCGCCAGGGTCGCGCCGGTCACCCGGGCGATCTGGGCCGGCGTGAACTCGCCCGCAAGGGCCGAGGCGAGCCCGCGCTCGATCCGCGCCCGCTCGCCGGCATCGCCGATCGGGTCGGCCGGGATATCGCTCTCGCGCAGGCGGCAGGCGTCGCGAATCGTGTCGGCGGCGCGGGCCAGCACCTTGCGCTGATCGGGCGTCATGTCCCAGAGCGGCTGGCGCAGCCGCGCGATCACCCTCTTCGCGTCGCGGTAGTCGCGGTCGACGACCGGGATCGCCTCGATCTGGCTCACCAGCAGCACCAGTTCGAGCACGTCGGCGGTCGCTTCCGGGCAGGTGCGTACGACGCGCATCAGCCGCGCGATCAACTCGGTCGTCGGGGAAACGTGGCGGCGGGGCTCGGCCATGTGCCCGTAACGCCGGTCCGGGCGTTCGGTTCTGAAACGGAACAGAAAATAAAGCCGGTGGGACGAGGTGCGGAGCGATGCGGCTGCGACGCCGACCGTTGCAACGACGCATCTGACATCCTCCGGGTCATTCCGGGCTCCGCTTCGCGGCCCCGGAATGACCCGGAGGATGCGGTTTTCCGTCGAGCGGAAGCGGAGAAGACCGGAGAGATCGTGATGCGTTCCGGACTGCCGAACGATCGGCGCTGCCGTCACTCGCACGCGCCGGCGTCAAACCTGATCCGCTCTCCGCAACCTGGCCAACGACCGCCGGCACGCCCGCAACTCGTCCAGCACCGCGGTGAGGCTCGCCCGGTCCGCGCGCCCGAGCGGCGGCGGAGCGGTCTCGGGCTCCGGCTCGTGGTCTGATTCGACGAAGGCGGGGGCGACCTGCTCGCCGCGGCCGACCGCCTGGACGAAGCGCATGCCGCGCTCGCGCAGCACCCGCTGGGCGCCGCGGATCGTGTAGCCCTGGCCATAGAGCAGGCGGCGGATGCCGCGCAGGAGGTCGACGTCGTCGGGGCGGTAGTAGCGCCGGTTGCCGCCGCGCTTGAGCGGGCGGACCTGGGTGAAGCGGGTCTCCCAGAAGCGCAGCACGTGCTGGGGCAGGTCGAGGTCCTCGGCGACCTCGCTGATGGTGCGGAAGGCGCCAGGTTCTTTCTCAGGCAAAAGTTCTTTCTCGGGCAAAAGTCCCTTCTCGGGCAGAAGGGCGCGGCCGGGGGTGTCGGCTCCGCCGGACTCCGAGAGATCCTCGTCCTCGATCGGCGTCCCGGTCATCGGCCCGATCCTGAATCAGCCCGTGCGGCGCCCGGGCGGGCTCAACTGTCGTCGTCCTCCGGGGCGGCCTCGCCGTTGATCCGGGCCTTGAGGACGTTCGAGGGCTTGAACACCATCACCCGGCGCGGCTCGATCGCCACCTCGACGCCGGTCTTCGGGTTGCGGCCGACGCGCTTGCCCTTGTCGCGCACCACGAAGGAGCCGAACGAGGACAGCTTCACGGTCTCGCCGGAGGAGAGGCAGCCGCAGATCTCCGACAGCACGGTCTCCACCAGGGCGGCGGATTCCGTCCGCGACAGGCCGACCCGCTGGTAGACGGCCTCGCTCAGATCGGCCCGCGTGACCGTCTTGCCTGCCATCGTGCTGCTCCCCCGGGCGGCTGATTCACGAACAACGTATGTCTATGATCGCGCACGCTAATCGGCGATGCGCGCCGGGTCAACCGGGCGCCGGGCGGCTTCCCGTGTCCTTTGCCGGCCTCGCGCGGCCGTTCGCCCCGGTGGACCTACCAGCGGATCAACGCGCTGCCCCAGGTGAAGCCGCCGCCGATCGCCTCGATCATCACGAGGTCGCCGCGCTTGATCCGGCCGTCGCGGCAGGCGGCGTCGAGGGCCAGCGGGATCGAGGCGGCCGAGGTGTTGCCGTGGCGGTCGACGGTGAGCACCACCTTCTCGCGGGCGATGCCGAGCTTGTCGGCCGAGGCCTCGATGATGCGGCGGTTGGCCTGGTGTGGCACGAACCAGTCGAGATCGTCTGCGGTGGTGCCGGTGGCCTCGAAGGCCTGCGCGATCACGTCGGTGACCGAGCCGACGGCGAAGCGAAAAACCTCCTTGCCGACCATGCGCAGCTTGCCGGTCGTGCCGGTCGAGCCCGGGCCTCCGTCGACGTAGAGTTTTTCCCGGTGGCGGCCGTCGGCCCGGAGCTGGCTCGTCAGCACGCCGCGATCGCCCGAATGGCCCTCGCCGGGCTGGGCTTCCAGCACCAGGGCGCCGGCGCCGTCGCCGAACAGCACGCAGGTGGTGCGGTCCTCCCAGTCGAGCAGGCGTGAAAAGGTCTCGGCGCCGACGACGAGGGCGCGGGTGGCCGCACCCGTGGTCAGGAACTTGTCGGCGGTGGCGACCGCGTAGACGAAGCCGGCGCAGACCGCCTGGAGGTCGAAGGCGGCGCCCGTCTGGATGCCGAGCCCGGCCTGGATCTGCGTCGCCGTCGCCGGGAACGTGTGGTCCGGCGTCGAGGTGGCGCAGATCACGAGGTCGATCGTCGACGGATCGATGTCGGCGTCGCGCAACGCGGCCTCGGCCGCCTTGATGCCGAGCACCGAGGTGGTCTCGTCGGGCTCGGAAATGTGGCGCTGGCGGATCCCGGTGCGCTGGATGATCCAGTCGTCCGAGGTCTCGACCCGGGCGGCGAGGTCGTCGTTGGTGACGATGGTCCGCGGCAGGTAGGAGCCGCAGCCCCGCACCACCGAGCGAAGGCGGGTCATGGTGCGTCCTCCCTTAGGCCGAGGCGGTCTTCATGCTGAGGCTTGCGCCGGGGTCGCGTCGAGGCGCTCCCGGATCGTCCGCATCAGGTCGTGGCGGGCCATGTCGTAGGCGAGGTCGACGGCCGCGGCGAAGCCCTCGGCGTCGGCGGCGCCGTGGCTCTTGATGACGATGCCCTCGAGGCCGAGGAACACGCCGCCATTGGCCCGGCTCGGGTTCATCTTCTCGCGCAGCGCCCGGAAGGCGCCGCGGGCGAACAGGTAGCCGATCTTCGCCATCAGGGTCCGGCCCATCGCCCCTTTCAGGTACGCGGCGATCTGCTTGGCGGTTCCCTCGGCGGTCTTGAGCGCGATGTTGCCGGTGAACCCTTCCGTCACCACCACGTCGACGGTGCCGCGGCCGAGATCGGTGCCCTCGACGAAGCCGTGATAGGCGAGCCCCGCCAGGTCGCCCTCGCGCAGCATGCGCGCGGCCTCCTTGACCGCCTCGTTGCCTTTCATCTCCTCGGTGCCGACGTTGAGGAGCCCGACCGTCGGCCGGTCGAGGTCGAACACGATGCGGGCCATCGCGGCGCCCATCACCGCCATGTCGACGAGGTGGTTGGCGTCGGTGCCGATGGTGGCGCCGACGTCGAGCACCACGCTCTCGCCGCGCACCGTCGGCCACAGGCAGGCGATCGCCGGGCGCTCGATATGCGACATCGTCTTGAGGCAGATCTTCGACATCGCCATGAGCGCGCCGGTATTGCCGGCCGACACCGCGGCGTCGGCCTCGCCGTCGCGCACGGCCTGGATCGCCTTCCACATCGACGACTTGCCGCGGCCCGAGCGCACCGCTTGGCTCGGCTTCTCGTCCATGGCGACCGCCACGGTGGTGTGGCGGATCTCGACCGCGCCCTTCAGGCGCGGCTCGGCCGCGACCAGGGGAGTGAGCACCGCCTCGTCGCCGAACATCAGGAAGGTCGTCTCGGGGTGGCGCTCGCGGGCGAGCCCCGCACCGGGCACGACCGTCGAGGGGCCGTGATCGCCGCCCATCGCGTCGAGCGAGATGCGCACTCTCTGGGACATGGGGGTGTCGAACAGCCTCTCGGATCCGCCGGGGACGCGCGAACGAGGGGTCCGCGGCGCGGCGGAAAATAGCGACCCGGGCCCAGGCCGCAAACGAATTCTGAAGTCTTTTCGCGATGCGGCGGCTTCCGGGCGCCGTCAGTCGTCCTTGCCCTTCAAGCCTTGCAGCGCGGCAAAGGGCGTCTCTTCCGCCTCGGCCGCCGGCTCCTCGAAGGCGACGCCGTCTTTTCGCGGATACGGATCGAGGCCGAGCGCCAGGAACTCGGCGGCCAGGCTCCCGAGGTCGATACGGCCGTTGACGATCGGGTCGGGGATGTCGGCATCCTCGGCCGGCGTGCCCGCGAAGGCGTCCTGGGCGGCGAAATCGACGTCGACCTCCTCGCTCACGGTGCCGTCGAACGGCTCCAGCGTCACGACGCAGGTCTGGGTGACGGCCGCCTCGACGGTGCCGGTGACCTGGAGCCGGTGCAGCGAGCCCGAGAGCCGGAAGGTCCCGGTGAGCCGCGCGATTCCGGGCAAGCCGAAATCGCGGGCCAGAGCCGCGCGCTCCTCCTCGTTCGCCTCGACGGTGACGGGTTGGCCGGTCTTCAGGGTGCGCTCGACCAGGATCGGGCGGGAGAACGGGCCGACGCTGTCGGGGGTCATCAAGGGCTCCTTCTCGGATCCTGGGATTGGGAGGGGACGGGCGTGGCAGCCTGGACGGGCGCTCGCGCAGGCCGCCGGGCCCTCGTCAGCTGGAGATGCGTCGCGGCCCGCCCCGGTGCAAGAGCCGCCATGGGGCGACGGGCCTCTCCGGAGCGGGATGCGTCAGGCCGGGCCCGCGGCGAAGCCCGCCGGATCGGGCAGGACCGGGCCCGTCGCCATCAGGGCGTCGAGGTCGGTCGCGGCTAGCCCCGCATCGGCCGCCGCCACGTAGGAAGCGAGCCCTCGCGCCGCCTCCGGCTCCTCGCGCGCCAGCACGTTGCGGGCGAGCGCCGCCGCGAGCGCGTCGCGGTCGCCGGCATCGAGGGCGGCATCGTAGGCGCTCGCGCGGCCGTAGAAGGCCTGGGCCAGCTTCTTCATCCGCTTCGAGACGCCCATGTCGCCGACGCCGAGCTCGCGCAGGGACGAATCGAGCTGCGCGAACACCGAGTTGACGAGGTCCTGGGCGATGTCCGCCGCCGGGGCCGGCAGGCGGCGCAGGTGGCGCAGCACCAGCACGACGTGCAGGCACAGGGCCTCGAACCGGCCCTCCACCGTGTCGGGCACGCCGAGATCGAGGTAGAGCGCCGGCACCCGGGCCCCGGCATTGATCCGGACGTGCAGCGCCTCAATGGCGCGCCGGCGGGCATCCTCGCGGCGGAAGGGGTTTCGCATCATCGTGAGGTGTCTCGCCTTCCGCCATCGCCCCGCGCCGGCGGGGCCTCACTCGCATCCATCGTCGAACATCGGCGGCGCCAACCTTGGCCGTGCCTTGCCAACGCCACAACCCCGGGGTACGGCAGCGGTCGCTTCTCGCGCAAGGCCGCCATCCGGCCGGCCGACACACTGTCCCGCACCTGTTTCCCGAGGTCTCGATGCCGCGCCGCTTCACACCGTCGCTCCTCCGCCTCGCCGCGGCCGGCCTGATCGGTCTGTCGGCCGCGGGCTGCGTGATCGGCGAGGAATTCCGGCACGGCTACATCATCGACGATGCCGCCGTCGCCCAGGTGCGGCCCGGCGCCAGCGCCGAGCAGGTGCTCCAGCTCCTCGGCACGCCGACCACCGTCTCGACGGTCGGCAACAAGTCCTGGTACTACATCAGCCAGAACACCCAGCGCCCGGTGATGTTCATCGGCGAGCGCCCGAAGGACCAGCGCGTCCTGGCGGTGTACTTCAACGCCGGCTTCAAGGTCGAGCGCGTCGCGCTCTACGGCGAGCAGGACGGCAAGGTGTTCGACTTCATCTCCCGCACCACGCCGACCAGCGGCGGCGAGCAGGCCTTCCTCGGCCAGCTGATGCGCGGCCTGACCAAGTTCGAGCCGTTCGGCAACGCGCGGTAAGGGAGCGCGGGGCGCGCCCCGCCTCCCGGAATTCCAAAACTTGAACGACCGGCGGAGAAGGTCCGCCGGTCGCGATCGTGCGTCCGTCTGCGAGCGGATCGGCGCTCAGGAACGTGTCACGGCCGCCCGGTGAGCTAAGGTCTTCCGGTCAGCCAGGTCTTCGCCCGCACGAGGTCCGCCTGCGACAGGCCGTGGCCGGCGGGCAGCACCTCGTGGGTGACGGCGGCGCCGGCCTCCTTCAGCATCGCGGCGAGGCGTGCGGCGTTGTCGGCGGGCACGATCGGGTCCATCCGGCCCGACAGGATCAGCACCGGCTCCCCCGCGAGGCGCGCCGTCGGCGGGGCCGAGAGCGGCACCATCGCCCGCAGCAGCACGGCGCCGGCGAGCACGCCCGGATGCAGCAGCATCATTGCGGCGGCGATGTTGGCGCCGTTCGAGAAGCCGACGGCGAGCGGCGCGGCGATGCCGTATTCCGCCCGCGCCCCCGCCACGAAGCCGGCGAGGTCGCCGGCCCGGCGCACCAGGTCGTCCTCGTCGAACACGCCCTCGGCGAGGCGGCGGAAGAAGCGCGGCGCGCCGCCCTCCAGCACCTGGCCCCGGGGCGAGAGCAGGGCCGCCCCGGGCGACAGCGCCCGGCCGAGGGGCAGGAGGTCGTCCTCGTCGCCCCCGGTGCCGTGCAGGAGCAGGAGCGGCACCGCCTCCGGATCGGCGGCGGGCTCGAAGCGGTGCTGGAACGACAGGGCGGCCATCGGTCTCCTCCGAAAGCGGGGTTTCAGGTGAAGAGCTTCGCGACCCGCTGGGTCTCGCGGGCGAGGAGATGCGCGTCGCCGGCCACCGCCACGAAGCCGAACCCGGCCTCGAAATCGGCCCTGGCGCCGGCCTCGTTGAAGTTGAGCAGGCCCGCGGCCTTGCCGGCCCCGCGGATCCGCGGCAGGGCGGCGGCGATCGCCGCGCGGACCGGGGCCGCATTGGGCTGTCCGAGATGGCCCATGCTGGCGGCGAGATCGTTGGGGCCGATGAACACGCCGTCGACGCCCTCGACCGCGGCGATCTCGCCGGCGGCCTCCAGCGCCTCCCTGGTCTCGACCTGCACCACGACGCAGACCTCGTCGCCCGAACGGGCGTGGTAGTCCGGCCGCAGCCCGTAGCCGGTGGCCCGGGAGGTGCCGGCAAAGCCCCGGATGCCGTGCGGTGGGTAGCGCGTCGCGGCCACCGCCCGGCGCGCCTCCTCGGCGCTCTGCACGAAGGGGAACATCAGCGAGCGGGCGCCCTGGTCGAGCAGGCGCTTGACCATGACCGGCTCGTTCCACGGCACCCGCACCACCGGCTCGGCGGTGCCGCCCTCGGCCGCCCGCAGGTGGTCGACGACCTGGATCAGGTCGTTGGGCGAATGCTCCATGTCGATCAGCATCCAGGCGAAGCCGGCGCCGGCGGCGAGCTCCGTGATGCCGGGCGAGCCGGTGGTCATCCACAGGCCGGCCTGGCGGCGTCCCTCGGCGAGGCCGCGCTTGAACGGGTTGTCGAAGGATCTCATGGCGTGTTCTCCCCTCTCTCGACTGGTTTCATAGCCTCCATGTCATTCCGGGGCCGCGCAGCGGAGCCCGGAATCCAGACACTAAGGTGCCTCCGAAGAGAGCGGCCTCGTTCCGCCCCTTCCTGCACACTCAGCGCTTCTGGATCCCGGGCTCTCGCCAAGGCTCGCCCCGGGATGACCCTGTGAGGCGGAGACGGATGTGGAATTTTCTCTTGGTACCGTCGACTCTCACGCCGCCGGCGTCAGGTGCTTGAACATGTGCCCGCGCGCCTCGGCATCCAGCTCGGCCTTGAACGCGAAGCGGTCCTTGAGCGCGACCGCCTTGGCGGCGGCGGGACGCGCGGTGATCGCGTCGTGGTGGCGTTTCACGTTCGGGAAGCCCTCGAAGGCGCCCTCCCCCAGCACGAACGGCAGCATCCGGGCCCAGCCCCAGACCGCCATGTCGACGATGCCGTAGGCCTCGCCCACCATCCACTCGCGCCCGGCGAGGTGGCCGTCGAGCACGCCGTAATGGCGCTTCACCTCGTACTGGTAGCGGTCGTTCGCATAGGCCACCTTTTCGGGGGCGAAATGGCGGAAATGCACCGCCTGGCCCGAGAACGGCCCGATCCCGGTCGCCACGAACATCAGCCAGGACAGGAGCGCGCCGCGCTCCGCAGGCGGCGCCAGGAAGCGGCCGGTCTTCTCGGCGAGGTAGAGCAGGATCGCGTTCGAATCGAACACCACCGTGCCGTCGTCGACGATCGCCGGCACCTTGCCGTTCGGGTTGAGCTTTAGGAACTCGGGCGCGAATTGCTCGCCCTTGCGGGTATCGACCGCCACCGGCTCGTAGGGGAGCCCCGCCTCTTCCAGGAAGAGCGCGACCTTGGTCGGGTTGGGCGAGCCGTTGAAGTAGAAGGTGATCATCCGGGCCTCCGGGGAGCGGCGTCGAGCCGCGTGCCACAGGGCCCCAGATCCGGGCGCGGATCAATCGGACGACCTGAAACCCAGCGTTGCCGCGCAGGGCCTGGACTCCGGGCGCCGATCCGCCATGGTGCGGGATCGGATCCTCGGGAAGCCCCCATCCTGTTCCTCACCCCCGACGAATGGAGCGCGCTCCGGCTCAGCCTGCTGGTGGCGAGCGTGGCGACGCTGGCGAGCTTGGCCCCGGGCCTCGCCGTCGCCTATCTCCTCGCCCGCCTGGAGTTCCGCGGCCGGGCGCTCCTCGACGGGCTGGTCCACCTGCCGCTGATCCTGCCGCCGGTGGTGACCGGCTACCTGCTGCTCCTCGCCTTCGGGCGCCGCGGCTGGTTCGGGGCGGCGCTCGCCGAAATCGGCATCGTGTTCTCGTTCCGCTGGACCGGGGCGGCGCTCGCCTGCGCGGTGATGGGCTTCCCGCTGATGGTGCGGGCGATGCGGCTCTCCCTCGAGGCGGTCGATCGTAAGCTCGAACAGGCCGCCGGGACCCTCGGGGCCTCGCCCGCTTCGGTGTTCCTCGTCGTCACGCTGCCGCTCGCCCTGCCGGGGATCCTGGCCGGCGCGGTGCTCGCCTTCGCCAAGGCGATGGGGGAGTTCGGCGCCACCATCACCTTCGTGTCGAACATCCCGGGCGAGACCCAGACCCTTCCCTCCGCGATCTACACCCTGACCCAGGTGCCGGGGGGCGAGGCCGGGGCGCTCCGCCTCACCCTGGTCTCGGTCGCCCTGTCGATGGCGGCGCTCCTCACCTCGGAGTGGCTGGCCCGGCGGGCGCGGCGCAGGCTCGGGGCATGATCGGACATCCGGCATGATCGAGGTCGCGGTCCGGCACGTCCGCGGCGCCTTCGCGCTCGACGCGGCCTTCACCGCCGAGGGGCGGGTCACCGCCCTGTTCGGCCGCTCCGGCTCCGGGAAGTCGACCCTTGTCGACGTGATCGCCGGGCTCGTGCGGCCCGATTCCGGGCGGGTGGTGGTCGACGGCGTCACCCTCCTCGACACGGAGCGCGGCGTGCGGGTGCCGGTGCACCGGCGCCGGATCGGCTACGTGTTCCAGGAGGCGCGGCTGCTGCCGCATCTGAGCGTGCGCCAGAACCTGCTGTTCGGGCGCTGGTTCGCGCGCCATCGCTCCGGCGGTCCCAGCCTGGAGGCGGTGGCCGATCTCCTGGGCATCGCCCCCCTGCTCGACCGGCGGCCGGCCGGGCTGTCGGGCGGGGAGCGCCAGAGGGTGGCGATCGGCCGGGCGCTCCTCGCGCGTCCGCGGCTCCTCCTGATGGACGAGCCGCTCTCGGCCCTCGACGAGGCGCGCAAGGCCGAGATCCTGCCCTACGTGGCGCGCCTGCGCGACGAGGCGCGGGTGCCGATCGTCTATGTCAGCCACGCGATCGCCGAGGTGGCGCGCCTCGCCGACACGGTGGTGGTGCTCGATCGGGGCAGGGTCGCGGCCTGCGGCCCCACCACCGAGGTCCTGCGCCGGAGCGCCCTCTTCCCGGGCCGCGAGACGGCCGAGACCGGTGCGCTCCTGCACCTGCGGGTCGTCGCCCACGACGACGCCTTCGGGCTCACCCGCCTCGACGGTTCGCCCGGCCGCCTGACGGTGCCGCGCCTCGGCCTGCCGGTGGGAGCCGGCGTGCGGGTGCGGGTGCGCGCCCGCGACGTCTTGGTGGCCCGTGAGGCGCCGCGCGCCTTGAGCGCCCGCAACGTGCTGTCCGGCACCGTCACCGCGGTGACGCCGGGCGACGGGCCCCATGCCCGGGTTGAGATCGCCTGCGGCGATGCGAGCCTGGTCGCCGAGGTGACGCGGCTGGCCGTCCACGAGCTCGCCCTGGCGCCGGGCCTGCCGGTGGTGGCGATCGTCAAGAGCGTCGCTTTCGACGAGGAGACGATCGGGGCGGTGGAGATTTGACCGGAGGCCGCGAGCGTCGGGAGCAGGCACGGCTGGGAAGGAGGTGAAGGATGTGATCGGCTTCCCGATGCTCACAGTCACCACCGCGAAAAGCCCGACCGGATGGTTTCTGACCATCGCAATCGGGCTCATGTAGCGAGCAAGGTCACCTGATAAGAGGACCCGCGGGCGGCCACCCGCTGGCCCTCGCTCGCGACTGTAAGGTCGATAGGGCCACGGATCAATCGACGCTAGAGCACTTCACGATCGCGTTGCAATCGCGAAGCTCTCTAGGTCCTTGATTGTGCCGCATTTTCTTCGACGAACCGGCATCCACTTCGTCGGAAAATGCTCTAGTCGATCTCTCCCAGAGGACGCAGCTGCCAAAACGGAAGCGGCGGGCCTCTCGGCCCGCCGCTCCGTCACGTCAGTATGTCGTGCCGCTTAGCGGGCGCCCGGCAGGCGCTGGGCCATCGCCAGGTGCTGCTGCATCACCGGCAGGGCCTGCTGGACGTAAGCCCGCAGGGCCGGGTTCGGGCCCGACTGGGCGTAGGCCTGGTAGCTGGCGACGGTCATGCCATGGGCCTGCACCTGCATGCGGGCGTAGGTGCGGTCGAAGGCCGGGCCGGCCGGGGTGTCGGCGAGCTCGGCGAGCATCGCCTGCTGCTGCGGGCCGAGCGGGATGGCGCCGGTGGCCGCCGTGGTGGTCACGTCACCGTCGAAATCGACCGCGTTGGCGCCGACCTGGGCGCCGCGGGCCGCGCCGGTGCCGAGGCCCTGGAGGCCGCCGACCGGGCCGCCCTGAAGGGTGCCGCCGACCACGCCGGCCGCCGCCCCGGTGGCCGCGCCGACCGCGCCGCCCGCGATGGCGAAGGGCGCCTCGATCAGGCCGCCGATGCCGCCGCCATTGCCGCGGGCCACGTTCTCACGGCCGCCGAGCAGGGCGACGTTGGCGGCGCGGTGATCGCGGATCATCTCGCGGGCGTACTCGCGGATGCGCGGGTTGCGCGACTTGTCGAGGGCGATCTGGCTCGACTTGACCTCGAACGCGTTCGACATCAGCGCCATCGAGCGGAACTCGTTGAAGCCACCGACCTGCGCGAAGGCGGGGGTCGCGAGAGCAACGGCAAGGCCGGTCAGGGCAACGAGCTTCTTCATGTCTGATCTCCTGGAATTCTGTTCTTGAGCGTCACGTCCGGTCGTCGACCGAACATCGAGCCATGTGAGGGAAACGCCTCGGCAAGATCATTCTTGGCAAGGCGCATTCTTGGCAGGACGCTTTCGGGCTGGACAACGAGCGTTCGTGGATATTGTTCCAGCCGTTACGGCATCATTCGAGGCGCTCTCCCCTGGCCGGGAGGCGCCCGCCTCCGGTAAGACGGCGCCACGATGCCCCGGACGGTCCGGGGCGGACGCGATGCGGCCTCCCGTGACAAGCCCCACCTCCCTGCCGCTGATCCAGGTCCTGCGCGCGCTCGCTGCCCTGATGGTCGCGGCCGGCCACGCGCAGTTCGAGGTCGCGGGCGTCGCGGCCCGGGCGGGGGTGTCGTACGCGCCGGCGGCCTGGCTGCCCTGGCCGGCCGGGGTCGACGTGTTCTTCGTCATCTCCGGCTTCATCATCGTGCACGCGGCGGCGCCCCTGCACGGGCGATTGGGCGCGCGAAAAATCTTCCTCGCGCACCGGGTCGCCCGCGTGGTGCCGCTCTACTGGCTCGCCACCACGCTCTACCTCGCTCTCGCCTGGGCGAGGCCCGGCCTCCTCGGCGCGGATGCGGGAGGCCTGGCCTACCTCGCCGCCTCCTACCTGTTCTGGCCGATGGCCCGGGCCGACGGGGCGGTGCAGCCGCTCTACTCCCTCGGCTGGACGCTCAACTACGAGATGGCGTTCTACGCACTCTTCGCCCTCGCGCTGCCCCTGGGGCCGCGCCGCGCGGTGTTCGGGGTGCTCGCGCTCCTCGCCGGTCTCGTCGTCCTGGGGCAGGCGGCGGGACCGCTGCCGGTGGCGCCTGCCTTCTGGAGCGATCCGATCGTGCTCGAATTCGCCTGCGGGGCGACGCTCGCCCTCGCACGGCAGGAGGGCCGGCGCCTGCCAGGTCCGTTACGCCTGGCGCTGGCGGTCGCCGGCCTCGCCCTCCTGGCGCTGGCCGGCGAGGATCCCGCCCTGCCCCGCTGCCTCGCCTGGGGCGGGCCGGCCGCCTTGCTGGTCGCGGCCGCGGCTCTCGGGCCGTCGGGGACCGCCGGCGCCGGCTTGCGCCCGTTCGTCCTCCTCCGCCCGTTCGTCCTCCTGGGAGACGCGTCCTACGCGCTCTATCTCGCTCATCCCTTCGTCGTACGAGGCGTGCGCGTGGTCGCCGAGGCCGCCGGCCTCGCAGGCCCGCTCGGGCCCGCCACGCTGGCGGTCCTGATGCTGGTCCTCGCCGGCCTCGCCGCGCTCTTGCTGCACCGCATCGTCGAGCGGCCTCTCACCCGGGCGGCGCGGGCACTGCTCGAACCGGCATCCAAGCCGGAGCCGGCCGTGAATAAGGCCTGACAAGCCCAGTTCTCCCCTTGCGGGGGCGGCCTGAACCCGTTGACACTCCATCGGCGGCATGCTGTTTCGCTATGCGATACGCGCATAAGCGCGAGTGAGGAAACGCAGGGGTGACGCGCCGACATGGCCCAACCGACCACCCACGTTGAGGAGCGGCCCCGCGCCGGTGCCAAGGGCCAGGACATCGTCCTGTCCACCGAGGGGCTGACCAAGGAGTTCAAGGGCTTTCGCGCCGTCAACGGCGTGACGCTCGAGGTGACGCGCGGCACCATCCACGCGCTGATCGGCCCGAACGGCGCCGGCAAGACCACCTGCTTCAACCTGCTGACCAAGTTCCTGACGCCGTCGGCGGGCTCGATCCGGTACAACGGCCGCGACATCACCGGCATGAAGCCGGCGGACGTGGCGCGGCTCGGCCTGGTGCGCTCGTTCCAGATCTCGGCGGTCTTCCCGCACCTGACCGTCAAGGAGAACGTCCGCATCGCGCTGCAGCGGCGCAAGCGCGGCGACTCGTTCGACTTCTGGCGCTCCGAGACGGTGCTGCGGGCGCTCAACCAGGAGGCGCTGCAGCTGGTCGAGGCGGTCGGTCTCTCCGACTTCGCCGACATTCCGGCGGTGGAGCTCTCCTACGGCCGCAAGCGGGCGCTCGAGATCGCCACCACGCTCGCGCTCGAACCCGAGATGCTGCTCCTCGACGAGCCGATGGCCGGCATGGGCCACGAGGACGTCGACCGGACCGCGGCGCTGATCCGCCGGGTCTCGGCCAACCGCACCATCCTGATGGTCGAGCACAACCTCTCGGTCGTCGCCTCGCTCTCCGACCGCATCACCGTGCTGGCGCGCGGGCAGGTGCTGGCCGAGGGCAATTACGCCACCGTGTCGAAGGATCCCCGCGTGATTGAGGCCTATATCGGAGCCGGTCATGGCTGAGGCGGTGATGACGAAGCCGGTCGCGGCTGCTGCTGGCGCCGCCCCCCTCCTGTCGATCCAGGGGCTCGAAGGCTGGTACGGCGAGAGCCACGTGCTGCACGGCATCAGCTTCGACGTGAAGCCCGGCGAGGTGGTGACCCTGCTCGGCCGCAACGGCGCCGGCAAGACCACGACCCTGCGCGCCATCATCGGCATCCTGGGCAAGCGCAAGGGCTCGATCCGCTACGACGGCACCGAGACCATCGGCATGGCCTCGCGCAACATCGCGAAGCTCGGCCTCGGCTACGTGCCGGAGGAGCGCGGCATCTTCTCGAGCCTGTCGGTCTACGAGAACCTGATGCTGCCGCCGCGGGTGAAGCCGGGCGGGATGACGGTCGAGCAGATCTACACCCTGTTCCCGAACCTCAAGGAGCGCTCGGGCAGCCAGGGCACCAAGCTCTCGGGCGGCGAGCAGCAGATGCTCGCCATCGGCCGCATCCTGCGCACCGGCGCCAAGCTGATCCTGCTCGACGAGCCGACCGAGGGCCTCGCCCCGGTCATCGTGCAGCAGATCGGCCGCACGATCGCCCGGCTGAAGACCGAGGGCTACACGATCGTCCTGGTGGAGCAGAACTTCCGCTTCGCCCAGACCGTGGCCGACCGGCACTTCGTGGTCGAGCAGGGCCGGGTGATCGACATGATCCCGAACGCCGAGCTCGACGCCAACATCGACAAGCTGCACACCTATCTCGGCGTGTGATGCGGGCGCGGGTCCTCCTCACGGCCCTGCTGGCGGGCCTCGCCTCGATCGGCGTCGCGTCGGCCGGAACGCCGGTGAAGATCGGCGTGCTGAACGACCGCTCGGGCGTCTACGCCGACATCTCGGGCGAGGGCTCGGTCGTCGCCGCCCGCATGGCGGTGGAGGATTTCCGTTCCCTCGGCCACGATCTCGCGGTGGAGATCGTGGCCGGCGACCACCAGAACAAGCCCGCCGTCGGTGCGGCTCTCGCCCGTGCCTGGTACGACCGGGAGGGGGTGGACGCGATCTTCGACGTGCCGACCTCCTCGGTGGCGCTCGCCGTCCACCAGGTCACCCGCGAGCGCAACAAGGTCTTCGTCGATTCCGGCGCCGGCACCGCCGACCTCACCGGGCCGGATTGCTCGCCCAACACCGTGCACTGGACCTTCGACACCGTGGCGCTGGCGAACGGCACCGGCGGCGCCATGGTCAAGCGCGGCGGCGACACCTGGTTCTTCGTCACCGCCGACTACGCCTTCGGCGAGGCGGTGCAGCGCGACACCACGGCCTTGATCCTGCGCAACGGCGGCAAGGTGCTGGGCAGCGTCAAGATGCCGTTCCCGGCCTCGGACTTCGCGCCGTATCTCCGGCAGGCGCAGGCGTCGGGCGCCAAGGTGATCGGGCTGGCGAATGCCGGCGGCGACACGATCGGGGCGGTGCGCGAGGCGGCGCGGCTGAAGGTGACGGAGGGCGGCCAGGCGCTGGCCGGCCTCCTGATCTTCTCCTCCGACATCCACTCGCTCACCCCGAAGGTGGCGCAAGGCCTGGTCCTGACCGAGCCGTTCTACTGGGATCTCAACGACGGCACCCGCACCTTCTCCGACCGGTTCGCCCGCCGGTTCGCCGGTCGCAAGCCCACCGCCGCCCAGGCCGGGGTCTATGCCGGCGTGCTGCACTACCTGAAAGCCGTGGCGGCCCTGCGCGCCGTCGATGACGGCCGCCGGGTAGTGGCGAAGATGAAGGAACTGCCGACCGACGACCCGCTCTTCGGCAAGGGCAATATCCGGCCCGACGGCCGCAAGATCCACGACATGTACCTGTTCGAGGTCAAGAAGCCGGCCGAGTCGAAGGGCGAGTGGGACCTCTACCGGGTGCTCGCGACGATCCCCGGCAACGAGGCGTTCCGGCCCCTCGACCAGGGCGGCTGCCCGCTCGTCGTCAAGGCGGCGCAGGCGGAGGGGACGAGGCCCTGAAGCGTGGTCGCCGGCCCCGGCCGCGACCGTGATGCGGGAATGGACGAAGCCGCGCCTCGCGGTTTCGTCGAAGAAGGGGTCGACAAGGCCCCGAGCGAGAAGCGGGCGCAGCGCTCTTCGAGCGACGCGAAGCCCGCCCGTACAGCCGAAAAGTCGCTTCGCCGCCGCGTGCGGGCGGTGCCATCAGGGAGGATGTTTGATGCTGAAACGGTTGTTGCTCGCCAGCGCGCTCTGCGCCGCAGCCAGTGTCCAGGCGCTGGCGCAGACGCCGGTGAAGATCGGCGTGCTGAACGACCGCTCGGGCGTCTATGCCGACATCTCCGGCGAGGGCTCCGTCGCCGCCGCCCGCATGGCGGTGGAGGACTTCAAGGCCGCCGAGAAGGGCCTGAAGGTCGAGATCGTCGCCGCGGACCACCAGAACAAGCCGGATGTCGGCGCCTCCATCGCCCGGCAATGGTACGACCGCGACGGCGTCGACGCGATCTTCGACGTGCCGACCTCCTCGGTGGCGCTCGCCATCAACCAGGTCACGCGCGAGAAGAACAAGGCCTTCGTCAATTCGGGGGCCGGCACCGCCGACCTGACCGGGCCGCAATGCTCGCCCAACACCGTGCATTGGACCTACGACACGGCGGCCCTGGCGAACGGCACCGGCGGCGCCATGGTCAAGCGCGGCGGCAACACCTGGTTCTTCCTCACCGCTGACTACGCCTTCGGCCAGGCCTTGCAGCGCGATACCACCGAGGTCGTGACCAAGAACGGCGGCAAGGTGATCGGCGCGGTCAAGACCCCGTTCCCGACCGCCGACTTCTCGTCCTTCCTGCTCCAGGCCCAAGGCTCGGGCGCCAAGGTGATCGGGCTGGCCAATGCCGGCGGCGACACCATCAACGCCATCAAGCAGGCGGCGGAGTTCGGCATCACTGAGGGCGGCCAGGCCATCGCCGGCCTGCTGATCTTCTCCTCCGATATCCACGCCCTGACGACGAAGACCGCGCAGGGGCTGGTCCTGACCGAGCCGTTCTACTGGGACCTCAACGACGGCACCCGCACCTTCTCCGACCGCTTCGCCAAGCAGGCCGGCGGCAAGAAGCCGACCGCGGTGCAGGCCGGCGTCTATGCCAGCGTGCTGCACTATCTCAAGGCGGTCGAGGCACTGAAATCGGCCTCCGACGGGGCTAAGGTCGTGGCGAAGATGAAGGAGATCCCGACCGAGGATCCGCTCTTCGGCAAGGGTACGATTCGGCCCGACGGCCGCAAGATCCACGACATGTACCTGTTCGAGGTCAAGAAGCCGGCGGAGTCGAAGGGCCCCTGGGACCTCTACAAGACGCTGGCGACGATCCCCGGCAACGAGGCGTTCCGCCCGCTCAACCAGGGCAACTGCCCGCTGGTGAACAAGAGCTAGTTTTTTAAGTTTGGGCCGGCGGCGCGAGGGCGCCGCCGGCCTCCCCGAACCCGGCCCGGTCCCCACGTGAGTCGCCAGACCCCATGCCCACGATCCTCGGCGTCCCCATGCAGGCGCTCTTCGGCCAGCTCCTGCTCGGCCTCATCAACGGCTCGTTCTACGCCATCCTGTCGCTCGGGCTGGCGATCATCTTCGGGCTGTTGAACATCATCAACTTCACCCACGGCGCCCAGTACATGATGGGCGCCTTCGTCGCCTGGATGCTGCTGAACTACGCCGGCCTCGGCTACTGGTGGGCGCTGCTGCTGGCCCCGATCGTGGTCGGCATCTTCGGGGTGATCCTGGAGCGGCTCCTGATCTCGCGGCTCTACAAGCTCGATCACCTCTACGGCCTGCTCCTCACCTTCGGCCTGGCGCTGATCATCCAGGGCCTGTTCCGCAACGAGTACGGCGTGTCGGGCCTGCCCTACGCGATCCCCTCCGAGCTGTCGGGCGGCCAGCGCCTGCCCTTCATGTTCCTGCCGAACTACCGCGGCTGGGTCGTCGTCGCCTCGCTCGTCGTCTGCATCGCCACCTGGCTGGTGATCGAGAAGACCAAGCTCGGCGCGTACCTCCGGGCCGCGACCGAGAACCCGACCCTGGTCCAGGCCTTCGGGGTGAACGTGCCGCTGCTCCTCACGCTGACCTACGGCTTCGGCGTCGCGCTCGCCGCCTTCGCGGGCGTGCTCGCCGCGCCCGTCTATTCGGTGAACCCGAACATGGGCGCCGACATCATCATCGTGGTGTTCGCGGTCGTGGTGATCGGCGGCATGGGGTCGATCCTCGGCTCGATCGTCACCGGCTTCACCCTCGGGCTGATCGAGGGCCTGACCAAGGTGTTCTACCCGGAAGCCTCCTCGACCGTGATCTTCGTCATCATGGTGCTGGTGCTGCTGGTGAAGCCCGCCGGCCTGTTCGGCCGCACCGCCTGACCCGCCTCGCCTGAAGGAACGCGCCCATGTCCTCCGCCGCGGCGTCCACCGACGCCACCCCGATCGCCACCGCCCTGCCCGAGGGCCGGGACGCCAAGGCGTTCCACCGCCTCGTCTTCGTCATCATCGCGGTCCTGCTCGCGGTGCTGCCCTTCGTCTTGTATCCCGTCTTCCTGATGAAGGTTTTGTGCTTCGCGCTGTTCGCGCTGGCCTTCAACCTGCTGCTCGGCTACGGCGGCCTGCTCTCCTTCGGCCACGCCGCCTATTTCGGCATGGCGAGCTACGTCACCGCCTACACCGCCAAGGTCTGGGGCTTGACCCCGGAGCTCGCCATCCTCGGCGGCACCCTGATGGCGGCCTTGCTCGGCCTCGTCTTCGGGGCGCTCGCCATCCGGCGCCAGGGCATCTACTTCTCGATGATCACCCTGGCGCTCGCCCAGATGGTGTTCTTCTTCTCGCTCCAGGCGAAGTTCACCGGCGGCGAGGACGGCATCCAGGCGGTACCGCGCGGCCACCTGTTCGGGGTCATCAGCCTCGCCGACGACCGGGTGCTCTACGCCCTCGTCGCGGTGATCTTCTTCCTCGGGCTGCTCCTGATCTACCGCATCATCCACTCGCCGTTCGGGCAGGTGCTGAAGGCGATCCGCGACAACGAGCCGAGGGCGATCTCGCTCGGCTACCGCGCCAACCAGTACAAGCTCGCGGTCTTCGTGCTCTCGACCACGCTGGCGGGCCTCGCCGGCTCGACCAAGGCGATCGTGTTCCAGCTCGCCTCGCTGACCGACGTGCACTGGTCGATGTCGGGCGAGGTGGTGCTGATGACGCTGGTCGGCGGCATGGGCACGGTGTTCGGCCCGATCCTCGGCTCCTTCGTCATCATCGCGATGGAGAACTACCTGGCCCAGTTCGGCGCCTGGGTGACGATCATCCAGGGCTTCGTGTTCGTGATCTGCGTGCTGGTGTTCCGCGAGGGGATCCTGGGGCTCGTGGCGCGGACGCTGAAGCGGCCGCTCTAGCTACATCCGGGTTGGACCGAAGACGGCGCCGGTCCTGCGAGGGGCCGGCGCCGTTTTCATTTTTGACCCTTCGCTCCAGCTCGCTGACAGTACCTTTTCTCCGAAAGAGCCTGAAACCCTCCGCGTCATCCCGGGGCCGCGAAAGCGGAACCCGGGATCCATAACCGCTGACGGCTCAAGATAGAGCGGAACGCGAGTCGCTCTATTCTCCAACCTCAGCGGTTATGGATCCCGGGTTCTCGGCTGCGCCGAGCCCTGGGATGACGTAGAGATATAATCCGATCCACGGATGGTCGCCGCCATGGCATACTTCGTCTACATGATGGCGAGCGGACGGCATGGGACCCTGTATGTGGGTGTCACGAACAATATCGCCCGCCGCGTCTTCGAGCATCAGTCCAAGGCGAAGAACGGGTTTACCGCCCGCTACGACGTCGTTCGGCTCGTCTGGTACGAAGCCTACGACAGCATCAACGAGGCGATCACCCGTGAAAAATCTTTGAAGAAATGGCGGAGGGAGTGGAAGCTCCAGCTGATCGAGGACTTCAATCCGGGCTGGAGTGATCTCTATCCGACGTTGGCAGGCTTTTGACGTGGCCGACCGGGTTCCGTTCCCGCAACTGTCGCAGCTGTACCCTCGATGTCATCCCGGGGCTCGGCGAAGCCGAGAACCCGGGATCCATAACCGCTAACGTTTCAGGAAGAGGCGGAAAGCTGATCGCCTTGTCCGGCATCGTCCGCGGTTATGGATCCCGGGTTCCGCTGCGCGGCCCCGGGATGACATCGAGGGTGTCAGGCTCGTCGGGCGAACCGTCCACCCGAGCATTGGAACGGGAGGCTCCCCTCACCGCCCCCGCCCGTCCCGCCACTTCAGGAACTCCTGGTACAGCTGGTCGCGGTCGACCTCGCCCGCACCCCGGCGCTGGCCGAGGAACTGCGCCACCTCGCCGGGCGCCGCCGCGACCCGAGGGGCCGGAGCGATGCGGTTCTCCAGCCAATCCTTGGCCGCGGGGAAGCGGGGCCAGTCGGCGACCTCGGCGGTGAGGTTCACCTCGCGCCATTTCGGGTGCCGGGGGGCCTTGAGGAAGCTGTCGTACTGGCTGAAGAAGGCGTCGACGAAGCGGGCGATGCGGTTGTAGCGCTCGCTGCCCTTCGGCCAGTTATAGGCCGCCAGGATGGAGCCGACCGCGAGCGTGCGCACGGCGTTCCCCTCCGGCGCGAGGCGCGGATAGTCGGCGTGGGTCAGCTCGGCCGGCATGTAGCTCTCGGCGACGCCGCCCGCGAAGGGTACGTCGAGCAGGTGGAAGCGGTCGCCGCCCTGGAACTCGGCCAGCACCGCCACGGGCTTGGCGGCCACCGAGACCATGGCGGCGATCTCGCCCCGCTCCAGCATGCCGAGCGCCGTCGGCTGGTCGACATTGACCGGTTCGACCTCCAGGCTCAGGCCGGCGAACATCGCCCGGCCTGACGTGTCGGTGCCGCTGCCGCGCACGTCGAAGCTCACCTTCCGGCCGGCGAGCTGGCGGATGTCGGTGATCTCCCGCGCGGCCACGACGTGCAGCTCGTCGTTGAACAGCCGGGCGATGTAGGCGATGTGCGACTGGGCGTTGCCGACCCGCCTGTCCTTGCGCAGCTGGTCGAGGGTATCGGTGCGCACGAAGGCGATGTCGATCCCGCGCAGGTAACGCAGGTCGTAGGCGTTCTGCCCCGCGCCCTTGCCCATCACCGGCAGCACCCGCAGGTCCTTGACGCCGTCGAGCACGAAGGCGAGGTCGCTCGCCATGCGGAAATAGGTGCCGCCCGGCGTCCCCGAGATCACCGCCACGGTGTTGGCGTTGAGGTGGCTGCCGAGCGCCACGTCCTCGGCACTCTCCCGCGGGCCGGAGCCCTGCGCCCGCGGCTTCGGGGGGATGGCCCGGGCCGGCCGGGCCGGCGCCGGCGCGGCGGCGGGTGCGGGATCTGCGGGCTGCGCGCCGGCCTCGGGAGCGGTCCAGGGCAGCAGGAGGGCGAGCCAGAGCGCGGCGCGGCGGGTCATGCGGTGGTCTCCCCGTCCAAGCGTCATTCGCCGAAGTGGTCACCGGTTCGGCGGTGAAAACGATGCGAAAACAACACCCTCAGCAGAGCTGCACCTTGCCGCCCTGCTGAGGCGCGGATCACTCGCCGCCCCACGGGGCGGCGAGGGAGGGCACGAAGGGGGCCGGCAGGCCGGCCTGGCGGACCGGGTTGATCCAGCCTGGCTGCCCGCGATGCGCGGGGGCAGCCGGCGGCGCCTCCGCGGGGTCCCGGCTCGCGACCTCCTGGTTCGCCGAGCCCACGTCGAGCGGACCCTGATTCCCTTGCGCCTGGCGGTACAGGGCGCTCGCCTTCTCGGGATCGCCGCGCAGGCCGCGGACCTGCAGGGCGGCGAGCCGGTCGGGGTCGTAGGTCTCGGCGAGGAGCGCCGTGGCCTTCGCGCTGCCGCTGCGCACGCCGAGGGTGAGGAAGAGCCGCGCCCCGCTGATGTCGCCGCGCCCGAGCAGGACCGCGACCCGCGCCAGCAGGCGCTCCTCGTCGAGCGTCTCCGCGGCGCCCGCGCCCGCCGGCACCAGCACGGTCGAGGGCGGCGCTGCCGGCACGGCCGGGCCGGGGCGGGCCTGGAGAACCAGTGCGGGCTGGCGCGCCTTCGCGGCCCTGGACGCCGGGAGGCTGGCTTCGTCCCCGCGGTCGCGGCCGGCCTTCAGGCGGTCGAGGCGCCCGCGCGTCTCGGCGGCGACCCGCTCGGCGGCGAGCCGGCCCTGCTCGGCCCGGTCGCGGGCGCCGGCGGTCTGCGCCTCGCGGGCGACCGCCTCCGACTGGGCGACCTGGGCGGCGCGCAGCGCGACGGCGAGGCGGCGCAGGCCCGCCCGCATCATCGCCCGCTCCCGCGACGCGGCCTGGGCCTGCGCCTGGTGGGCGACCTGCGCGGCCTCGGCCGCGGTCTCCAGCACGGCGACGCGCCGGCGCGCCTCGGCGAGGGCCACCGCCAGCTGCTCGGACCGTGCCCGCTCCTCCGCGAGCGCCTGCCGACGCTCCTCCGCGACCTCCTCGGCGGCCCGGCGGGCCTCCTCGGCGGGCCCGGCCTGCGCCGTCGCACCGTCCGGCTCGTGCGCCTGCGCAGCCCGTGTCCGCAATTCTTCGACCTCGGCCCGGGCTGCGATCAGGTCGCGGCGCGCCGTCATCGCGGCGTCTGAGAGGGCGTTGGCGCGCGCCTCCTCCTGTTCCAGGCGCCGCCGGGCCGTGTCCGTCTCGGCCTCCGCCTGCCGCACCCGCCCCTCGGCCCGCCGCCGGACCTCGTCGAGGGCCTGCGTGTCCGCGCCGGCCCGCGCCGGCTCGGGGGTTTTGGGTGCCGTGCGGGCGGGATCGCCCGGCGGGCCCGCCGGGACGCCGACCCGACCGGCCTGGTCGCCCGTCGGACGGATCGACTCGGCCTCTTGTCGCGCCGGCTCCGCCGTTTGGCCGTTCCCTTGGCCGCCCCCTTGCCGGGCCAGGATGACGCGCGCCTGCATCTGGCGCGGCACGCCGGCCCGGTCGGCGTCGGAGACGTCGGTCCAGGCCTGGGCGGCGGGCGGGCGCGCCGCCGGCACGGATCCCGCCGGCGGCGGGCTTCCCTCGATCGTCAGCATCGCGCCGAGCACCCCCAGCGCCAGGCAACCTGCCAGGCCGAGCCAGAATTTCATGACGCGCCCCTCCGGCGTGAGCGGGCGGATCTCCACGGGGGAAAGACGCGCCGCCTCCTCGCGGCCGACATTGGGCCGTTGGGGCAGTCGGGAGCTATCTGCGCGATGGGGGGCGGTCGGGGGCGTTACCCTTCCCCGAAAGGCGTAAGCCGCACCTCCTCCTTTCGGATCAGGCGAGCGCCCGCCGGATCGCCGACCGGACCGGCTCCGGGGCCTCGAAGGGGAGGAAATGGGTGGTGCCCGGCACCGTCTCGACCGCGACCGATCCGCGGCTCTCGGCAAGCGCGCAGGTGCTGCCGGTCTCGGCCCGCAGGATGTCGGCCGGGCAGGACAGGCGGGCCAGCGCCCCCCAGGAATCGTGCCCTTGCGCCATGTAGCTCGACGCCTCCCAGGCCCCGGTGCAGGCGAGGGTCACGCCGTCCGGACCGTCCCGAAAACCGTCCGCGACGTAATCGGCGAGCGGCGCCTCCGGCCAGGTGCGGAACGCCCCGCGCCCGCGATAGGCCGCGAGCGCCGCCTCCCGGGACGGGAAGGTGCTGCGCCGCTTCAGGGCCCCGTCCGCGAGGCCGGGATGGCCCTCGCCGCGGCGCTCCGGCGGCGGGATCACCGGATCGAGGAGCACGAGGCGGCGCACCCGTTCCGGCCGCGCGGCGGCGGCGAGCAGCGAGGCGGTGCCGCCCATCGAGTGGCCGATCAGAACCAGCGGGGCCGCGTCGATCCGCTCCATGAGGGCGATCAGGTCGTCGGTGACGTCCTGCCAGTCGCTCCGCCCGGCGGGCTCCGCCGGCAGGGTGGTGCGGCCGTGGCCGCGATGGTCGTAGGCGAGGATCCGCCGGTCGGCGAGCGGCGCCAGCAGGCTGCGATAGGTGCGGGCGTTGAAGCCGTTGGCGTGCAGGAGGAGCGCGTCGAGGGGCCGGTCGGCCGGCCCGAATTCGAGCGCCGCGAGGTGCCCCCCGGCGGGGTCCCCGATGTCGATCGTCCGCCGCACGAGATCGCTGTCGCTCACGCCCTCATCCCCTTCGGTCGCGCCAGGGCGGTGCCGGCGGCGCCCAGCGCCATCAGCACCGCCGTGCCGAGGAAGACCGCCCGCATGCCGATATGCCCGCCAATGAGGCCGCCGAGCAGCGGCCCCACCACCTGCCCGACATATTGCGACGAGGTGGAATAGCCCAGCATCGTCCCGGCCACCCGGTCGGGCACCGAGTGGCGGATCACGCTGGCGATGCATGGCAGGAGGCCGCCGAGTGCCAGGCCCATGAGGAAGCGTAAGCCCACGAGCTGCCACTCGCTCGTCACCAGGGCCTGCGGCACCAGGAGCACCGCGGAGGCGGTCAGGCTTGCGGTGATGACGGTCCAGGGGCCGATCCGGTCGGCGAGGCGCCCGAGCCGCGGCGCCGACAGGATGCTGCCTAAGGCGGTCGCCGACATGGCGAGCCCCGCGACCAGGGTGACCCGGGCGGGATCGGGGGTGAGCTCGGCGACGTAGACGGTGATGATCGGCTCGACCGACATCACCGCCAGCATCAGCAGCATGCCGGTCGCCAGCATGGCGAGCGCCGGGCCCTTGTCCGGGATGCTGGCGAATCCGCCGCCCCCCCGGGCGGATTTCGGCGGGCGCGGCTCCTCGCGGATCAGGAACACCGTCGCCAGGAAGGCGAGGAAGATCACCCCGCCGGCGGCGAAGAAGGTGGCGCGGATGCCGATGACCGGCGGCAGCACCCCGCCGATCAGCGGCCCGACGAGGTTGCCCGCCATGATGCCCGAGGCCAGCGTCCCGAGCGCCCAGGCCGAGCGGTCCTTCGGCGTCTGCGTCGCGATCAGCACCGTCGAGCCCGAGGCGTAGCCGCCCAGCAGCCCCGCGAGCAGCCGCAGGCCCACGAGCTGCCAGACATCGCCCGCGAGCCCGATCAAGGACATCGCCACCGCCATGCCGAGGCTCGCCCGGATCAGCATCAGCTTGCGGCCGTAGAGGTCGGCGAGCCGCCCCCAGAGCGGCGCCACCAGGGCGGCGCTGAAGAAGGTCGCCCCGAACGCGACGCCGGACCATTGCACGATCGCCGCCTGGTCCTTGACACCCAGCTCCTCGACATAGAGCGGCAGGAACGGCAAGAGCAGCGTCATCGCCACGATGGTGGTGAAGGAGCCGAACACGCAGACCGCGAGGTTGCGCCGCCAATAGGCCTCCGCCGGCACCTCGGCCGGAGCCACGAGGCTGCTGTCGCGGGTCATCCTGGGTGTCCTCCTCCTCGTGCGTCCGCTGTAAAGACGCGGGTTCCCTCCTCTCCCCGCGGGCGGGGAGAGGGCTGCGTTCCCGTCCAGGGAACGCAGCAAGCGGAGGCGCAGCCGCAGCGGTGGTGAGGGGGGGCTTCCGGAGGAGCCCCAGCGGCGGCGCCCCCTCACCTTCGGCTGCCGCCTCGCTGCGTCCCCTGGACGGGGACGCATCGCCTCTCCCCGCCCGCGGGGAGAGGCGATGCGCGCAACTCGATCGTGAAGCGATAAGCCTCCCCGAGGAGAAGTCTCAGTCGCTCGTGCAGACTCGAATTTGGACCGTAGACGCGTCGCCGCCCGGCGCGAAGCCGCTACGGATGCGCGCCGTCATGCTCCCATGTCATGCCGACGGCCGCCACTCCGGCCAGGCCGTGACGCGGTGCACCAGGCGTCGGTCCCGCGCCACCTCGCCGAACGGCGCCAGGACCCACTCCCATTCGTGCGCCGCCGGCCCCGGATCGACCCCGTAGAGGAGGTCGATCCGCTCCACGACCCGCCCGTCCCGGTCCTCCTCGGTCTCGTCGCGGTCGGTGACGAGGCAGATGCGGGCCGGGAGTCCCGCCAGGGCGTCGAGATGGGCCGCGACGATGCGGCGCCCGAAGGCCTCCGGGTCGGTCCAGGGCCCGAGCCGGCCCGCCGCCTCGAGCCGCGCCACCGGCAGGATCGGCAGCTGCGACAGGAGGTTGGCCGAGACCACGAGGTCGGCCTCGCGGCAGACCGGCGGCAGAACCGGCCCGAACCCCTCCCCCCGGCCGAGCAGCAGGTCCCGCGTGCCGCTCAGGTCGTGGACGAGGCGCACGACGTTGCGGTGGCCTCGCGCCCGGAGGCGCCCCCGCCAGGGATGCACCGCATCGACCAGCACCACCCGCCGAAACGCGCCGGCGAGGTCGTTGATCGGCACGTCGTCGAGGAGGCCCGAGCCCAGCACCACGGCGGTGTCGCGCCGGGGCAAGTCGTCCACCGCCGCCCGCACCGCGTCCTTCGCCGCCGCGAGGTGCGGCGCCCAGGCCGCCCGGCAGCGCCGCGAGCGCGAGGCGAGCCGCACGCTGTCGCCGGCATAGCCGAGGCGCCGTGCCGCCAGCGAGGCCGGCTGGACGAGCCAGTGCAGGAGATCGACGAGCACTCGATCAGCGCCCAATCGCGTGGCAATCGGGCGCTGATCGAGATCCCTGATTGTGCCGCATTGTCTTCGCCCAACCGGAGGCCACTTGGTCGGACAATGCCCTAAAGCCCGCCGGCCTCCACCACGAACCGCGCCACCGCCTCGACGCCGTCGCCGTGGCGCAGGGACGCGAACACGTAGGGGCGCTGGCCCCGCATGCGCTTGGTGTCCTCCTCCATAACCCCTAGATCGGCGCCGACGAGGGGTGCGAGGTCGGTCTTGTTGATGACGAGCAGGTCCGAGCGGGTGATGCCGGGGCCGCCTTTCCGCGGGATCTTCTCCCCGCCGGCGACGTCGATGACGTAGATCGTCAGGTCGGCGAGCTCCGGCGAGAAGGTGGCCGCGAGGTTGTCGCCGCCGGATTCGAGCAGCACCAGGTCGAGGGCGGGGAAGCGCCGACGCATCTCCGCCACCGCCGCGAGGTTGATCGAGGCGTCCTCGCGGATCGCTGTGTGCGGGCAGCCGCCGGTCTCGACGCCCATGATGCGCTCTTCGTCCAGGGCGCCGGCCACGGTGAGGAGGCGCGCATCCTCCTTGGTGTAGATGTCGTTGGTGATGGCACAAAGGTCGTAGCGCTCGCGCAGAGCCTTGCACAGGCCCTCCATCAGGGCGGTCTTGCCTGACCCGACCGGGCCGCCGATGCCGACCCGCAAAGGTCCATGAGTGGACGTCATGGTGTGTTCGATCTCCGTGAGAATCAGTACAGCCGCCCGCCATTCGGCACCGGCCGCTCGGGCGCGATCAGCACCACGGCGCCCTCCCCGTCCGGCACCCCGAGGGTCAGGACCTCGGAGCGCACCGGGCCGACTTGGCGTGGGGGCAGGTTGACGACGCAGAGCACCTGCCGGCCGATCAGGGCTTCGGGCGCATAATGCACCGTCACCTGGGCGGAGGATTTTTTGAGGCCGAGCCCCTCGCCGAGATCGATGACGAGGCGATAGGCCGGCCGTCGCGCCTGCGGGATCGGCGCCGCCTCGACGATGGTGCCGACCCGCACGTCGAGTTTCAGGAAGTCGTCGATGGCGATCGGGGCCGGCGGCTGGGTCTCGTCCATGGGGTGTCCGGATTCGAGGAACGGTTCGCCGCAATCCCTAGCCCAGCGGGCGCGACCCGGCGAGCCGGCTCCTCACCCCACCGACATCGTCAGCGGCGGCTGCACCTCCGCCGGCAGCGGCGAGACGTAGCCCTCGGGACCCGTGCGGGCCTTCAGGTCCGCCTTCGCGGCCTCGCGCAAGCCTTCATCGGTCGCGAGCCGGGCGCCGAGCGCCGCCATGGCTTTGGCCACCTGCACCATCGCCTTGTGGGCCGCCGGTGTCTTGCCCTGAGCCACCACCTGCCAGGTGTGGAACGGCGTGCCGACCGCCACCGTGGGGGCGTGGGCCTGGACCGTCGGCACTACCCAGCTGACGTCGCCGACATCGGTCGAGCCGATCGCCGGGTTGCGGCGGGCGTCCAGCGGCACCAGGAAGTCGGCGAGCGGCGCGTCGGTCACCGGCAGCCCGATGGTGCGGTAGACCGCCGCGATGTCCTGCGGCGTCAGCGTGCCCTGGATCTCACGGGCGAAGGCGCGGTCGGCCTCGTCGAAATGGGGCGTGCCGAGATCCTCCATCACCCCGTGCAGGGCTTCCTCCAGCGGAGTATTGCCGACGAGGTTCGAGACCGCGCTGACGATGCGCATCTCCATCTGGGTCTCGGTCATCAGCGCGGCGCCCTCGGCGATCTTGCGCACGCGGGAGACGAGGTCGCGCATGCCCGGCAGGTCGCGGGCGCGGATCGAGTAGCGCACCCGGGCATGAGCCTGGACGACGTTGGGGGCGATGCCGCCGGTCTCGAGATAGGCGTAATGCACCCGCGCGTCGCTCGGCATGTGCTCGCGCATGTAGTTGACGCCGACATTCATCAGCTCGACCGCGTCGAGGGCCGAGCGCCCGAGATGCGGGGCGGCGGCCGCGTGCGAGGCGCGGCCGGTGAACACGAAATCGGCCCGGGTGTTGGCCAGCGAGAGCGGCGGCGTGACCTCCCAGAAACTCGACGGGTGCCAGGTCACGGCGGCGTCGGCATCCTTAAACAGGCCCTCGCGGACCATGAAGGCCTTGGCGGCGCCGCCCTCCTCCGCCGGGCAGCCGTAGTAGCGCACGCGGCCGGGCAGTCCGGATTCCGCGAGCCAGTCCTTCATCGCGGTCGCGGCCAGCAGTGCCGCCGAGCCGAGCAGGTTGTGCCCGCAGCCGTGGCCGTGGCCGCCGGCCTCGATCGGCGTGTGGGCGGCGACCCCCGCCTCCTGGCTCAGGCCCGGCAGCGCGTCGTACTCGCCGAGGAAGGCGATGACCGGGCCGCCCTCCCCGGCCTCGCCGATCACCGCGGTCGGGATGCCGGCCGCTCCTTCCGTCACGCGAAAGCCCTGGTGGCGCAGTTCGGCGGCATGGGCCGCGGCCGAGCGCGCTTCGGTGTAGCAGACCTCCGGGGTGCCCCAGACCTCGTCGGAGAGGGCGATCAGCCGATCCTTGTGGGCGTCGACCTGGCGCCAGACGGCGTTGCGGTTGTCCATGGGGTTCCTCCTGGGCGCAGCCATTGGGCCGCCTTCTACCCTTGAGCCTCATGCAGGTGTCCTGCCGGCTCAAGCGCGGCGGGAGCGGACGTGGGGCGCACGGCTGGAATAGCTCAAGCGCTGACTGGGTCGCACATAAATGGCCCAGGCTTTGCCTATCGCTGTCTCGTTAGCGCTGACAACTGGTGCTGATTTTTATGCAGCCGCTTGTAAGGACATGCGGCGGGCGCGATGCTGAGGCCGCCAGAGGCCAGCCAGAAGGGTGTTTGTCGATGACCGAGCGTGGCGTGACCGAGCATGACCTGCGCACCCTGATCGGCGAGGTGAAGGACGGAAGCCTGTCGCGGCGCAGCTTCGTGCGCCGGATGCTGGCGCTCGGCCTCACCGCCCCGATGGCCGGGATGATGCTGGCCCAGAACGGCGTCGCCTTCGCGGCGAACCCGTTGCGCGACGCCTACAAGCCGGCCAAGGCCGGCGGCGGCGGGCCGCTGAAGCTCCTGTTCTGGCAGGCCGCGACCCTGATCAACCCGCACTTCGCCATCGGCACCAAGGATCAGGAGGGCTCGCGCATCTTCTACGAGCCGCTGGCGGCCTGGGACGCCGACGGCAATCTCTTCCCGATCCTGGCGGCCGAGATCCCTTCGAAGGAGAATGGCGGCGTCGCCGCGGACGGTCTCTCGGTGACCTGGAAACTCAAGCCGAACGTGAAGTGGCACGACGGCAAGCCCTTCACCGCCGACGACGTGGTGTTCACGGCGGAATACGCCGCCAACCCGGCGACGGCCGCGGTCACCGGCGGCAGCTACGTCAACGTCAAGGTCGCGAAGGTCGACGACCTGACGGTGAAGCTGACCTTCAAGGAGCCGACGCCGTTCTGGGCCGACGCCTTCGTGTCCAGCGCCGGGATGATCATCCCCAAGCACGTCTTCGCGGATTACGCCGGCGACAAGTCCCGCGACGCGCCGGCGAACCTCGCCCCGGTCGGCACCGGCCCCTACAAGTTCAGCGAGTTCCGCCCCGGCGACATCCTGCGCGGCGTGCGCAACCCGGATTACCACGTGCCGAATCGGCCGTTCTTCGACTCGATCGAGATGAAGGGCGGCGGCGACGCGGTCTCGGCCGCCCGCGCGGTGCTGCAGACCGGCGAGTACGACTATGCCTGGAACATGCAGGTCGAGGACGAGATCCTCAAGCGGCTCGAAGCCGAGGGCAAGGGCCGGGTCAAGATGGATTACGGCGGCAACCTCGAATTCCTGCTGCTGAACGCCACCGACCCGAACGTCGAGGTCGACGGCGAGCGCGCCTCGCTCAAGACCAAGCACCCGGCCTTCTCCGATCCGGCGGTGCGCAAGGCCATGAACCTGCTCGTCAACCGGGCGGCGATCCAGCAATTCATCTACGGCCGCACGGGGCGGGCCACCGCCAACGTCTTCAACGGCCCGGCCCCGTTCGTCTCGAAGAACACCTCCTTCGCCTTCGAGCCCGACAAGGCGGCGCAGATCCTCGAAGACGCCGGCTGGAAGAAGGGCGGCGACGGCATCCGCGCCAAGGACGGCAAGAAGCTGAAATTCGTCTTCCAGACCTCGATCAACGCGCCGCGCCAGAAGACCCAAGCCATCATCAAGCAGGCCGCTCAGAAGGCCGGCATCGACATGGAGCTGAAGTCGGTCCCCGGCTCGGTGTTCTTCTCCTCCGACGTAGCGAACCCGGATACCTATCCGCATTTCTACGCCGACATGGAGATGTATACCTGGAACATGACCCAGGCCGATCCGGCGGTGTTCGCGCTGCAATACGTGTCGTGGGAGGCCGCCACCAAGGCCAACAAGTGGCAGGGCCGCAACATCTGCCGGATGCAGAACCCGGAGGTCGATGCCGCCTACAAGCAGGCGCAGGGCGAGCTCGATCTCGTCAAGCGCGCCGCCCTGTTCGTCAAGATGAACGACCTGGTGGTGGCCGACTACGTCCTGCCGCTGCTCCACCGTGCCCAGGTCTCGGCGATCAACGGCAAGCTCGAGGCGCCCGCGAGCGGCTGGGACAACTCGCTGGCCTTCCTGGCCGAGTGGTACAAGCAGGCGTAACGATCACCCGATGGGAGCCTACCTCCTCCGCCGCCTCCTCATCGCGATCCCGAGCCTGCTCGGGATCAGCCTGATCCTGTTCACCGTGCTGGCGCTGGCGCCGGGCGACCCCTTCGGCGAGCTCGCCACCAACCCCAACGTGCCGCCGGAGGTGCGCGAGGCCCTGCGGCTGAAATTCGGCCTCGATGACCCGATCCTGGTGCGCTACCTGCACTGGCTGACGGCGATGCTCCAGGGCGACTGGGGCTTCTCCTTCGCCAGCCGGGTCAACGTCGACGAGCTGATCCTGCAGCGCCTGCCGACCACGCTCTTCGTGGTCGGCTCGTCGCAGGTGCTGGCGCTGCTGATCGCCGTGCCGGTCGGCATCCTGGCGGCGATCCGGCCCTACTCGGTCTTCGACCAGGTGGCGAACACGCTGGCCTTCGTCGGCTTCTCGCTGCCGACCTTCTTCACCGGCCTCCTGTTCATCCTGCTGTTCAGCCTCACCCTCGACTGGCTGCCCTTCGTCTACCAGGCCGACATATCGGCGACGGGCTGGCGCTGGGCCTGGGAGCATGTCCGGCAGGCGATCATGCCGGTCTGCGTGCTCGGCTTCTTCCAGGCCGCGTCCTACACCCGCTACGTCCGTGCCTCGGTGCTCGACGTGGCGCGCCTCGACTACGTCACCACCGCCCGGGCCAAGGGCCTGTCGGACGGCACCGTCACGGTCCGCCACATCGCCCGCAACGCGCTGATCCCGGTCGTGACGCTGGTGGCGCTCCAGATCCCGGCGGTGTTCGGCGGCGCCATCGTCACCGAGCAGATCTTTCGCATCCCCGGGATCGGCTCGCTCCTCATCAACGCGATGCTCGCCAACGACACGCCGGTGGTGATGGCCGTCACCTTCGTGTTCGCCTGCCTCGTCGTCCTGTTCAACCTCGTCGCGGACCTCCTCTATGGCTGGCTCGACCCTCGCATCTCCTACCGCTGAGGCGGGGCCGGCCCCCGCTCCGGCGGCCTCGGGGCGGGACACCTGGCGGCGCTTCCGCCGCCACCGCCTCGCGGTCGTCAGCGTCGGGGTGCTGGGCCTGCTCGTGCTCGCGGTCCTCGTCGGCGGCTGGGTCTGGCCGGTGGCGATCGACGAGATCGACTTCGCGGCGACGCTCCAGGGCCCGTCCTGGGCCCACCCGCTCGGCACCGACGACCTCGGCCAGGACCTGCTCGCCCGGATGATCTACGGCGGGCGGATCTCGCTCGCCGTCGGCTTCGCCGCGATGGTGGTGGCGACCTTCGTCGGCGTGCTGGTCGGCGCGCTCGCCGGCATGTCGCGCCGCTTCCTCGATCCGGTGCTGATGTGGCTGACCGACCTGTTCCTGTCGCTGCCGCAGCTGCCGCTCCTGCTCTTGATCATCTACCTGTTCCGCGACCAGCTGAAGCAGCTCTTCGGGGTCGAGGGCGGCGTGTTCGTGATGATCGTCGCGGTCATCGGCGGCCTGCGCTGGATGCCGGTGGCGCGGCTGGTGCGGGCGCAGTTCCTGTCCCTGCGCGAGAAGGAGTTCGTCGAGGCGGCGCGCTCGCAGGGCGCGACCGCCTGGCACCTCGTCACCCGCCACATCCTGCCGAACGCGCTGGGTCCGGTGATCGTCGCGGCGACGATCGAGGTGTCGTCCGCGATCATCGCCGAATCGACCCTGTCGTTCCTGGGCCTCGGTTTCCCGCCGGACATCCCGACCTGGGGCCGGCTCCTCTACGACGCCAAGGACCACCTCGACGTGGCGCCGCACTGGGCGCTTTTTCCGGGCGCCGCAATTTTTTTGACCGTCCTGTCGATCAACTTCATCGGCGACGGGCTTCGCGACGCCCTCGACCCGCGGCGGGTGCTGTGAGGGCAGACGATCCGCTCATTCCAACTCTGGACCTCATCCTGAGGTGTCAGTCGATCGAGAATCGACTGACCTCGAAGGAGGGCTCCAGAAGGCTCCGCGTTTCCTGGAGCCCTCCTTCGAGGCTCCCGTTGGTCGCACCTCAGGATGAGGTCGCGGGCGGGACGATGCATCCGCAGGGTAATCCGCGATGACCACCCCGATCCTCTCGGTCCAGGACCTCACCGTCGCGTTCCGCTCCGAGCAGGCTTGGCGCCCGGTGGTGCACGGCGTCTCGTTCGAGATCGGCCCCAAGGAGACGGTCGCGCTGGTGGGCGAATCCGGGTCGGGCAAGAGCGTCACCGCGCTCTCGATCATGCGGCTCACCCCCCGCGACGCGACCCGCACCGGCGGCCGGGTGCTGCTGGAGGGCCGCGACCTGCTGCGCCTGCCCGATGCCGAGATGCGCCGGATCCGCGGCGACGACGTCGCGATGATCTTCCAGGAGCCGATGACGAGCCTCAACCCGGTGCTCACCGTCGGCTTCCAGATCGGCGAGGCGCTGCGGCTCCACCGCGGCCTGTCGCGCGCCGAGGCCGAGGCCGAGACGGTGCGCCTCTTCGACAAGGTGCGGATCCCGGCCGCCGCCTCGCGGGTGCACGATTACCCGCACCGCTTCTCCGGCGGCATGCGCCAGCGGGTGATGATCGCGATGGCGCTCGCCTGCCGGCCGAAACTCCTCATCGCCGACGAGCCGACCACGGCCCTCGACGTCACCATCCAGGCCCAGATCCTCGACCTGATCAAGCTCCTCCAGGAGGAGGAGGGCATGTCGGTCCTGTTCATCACCCACGACATGGGGGTGGTGGCCGAGATCGCCGACCGCACCGTGGTGATGGTCGACGGGCGCGCCGTCGAGACGGGCGCCACCGAGCAGATCTTCCGCCGCCCGACCCATCCCTACAGCCGCGCGCTGCTCGCCGCCGTGCCGACGCTCGGGGCGATGAAGGGGCAGCCGCACCCGGCCCGCTTCCCGATCGTCGACCGCGCCACCGGCGAGCCCGAGGCGGCCGTGCCGCTGCCCGACACGGTGCGCGAGGGCGCGCGCCCGGTGCTGGAGGTGAAGGGCCTGACCACCCGGTTCGACATCCGCGGCGGCCTGCTCTCGCGGGTGCGCGGCCGGGTCCACGCGGTCGAGAACGTCTCCTTCGCGGTGCGCGAGGGCGAGACCCTGGCCCTCGTCGGCGAATCGGGCTGCGGCAAGTCGACCACCGGCCGCTCGGTGCTGCGGCTGATCGAGCCGGTCGCCGGCTCGGTGCTCCTCGACGGCGAGGACGTGCTCGGCCTCTCGCCCGCCGCGCTCCGCGCCTGCCGACGGCGGATGCAGATGATCTTCCAAGATCCCTTCGCCAGCCTCGATCCGCGCATGAGCGTGGGGGCGGCGATCGCCGAGCCGCTGCTGATCAACCGCCTGTGCTCCCGGGCTCAGGCCCGCGAGCGCGCCGCCGACCTGCTGCGCCGGGTCGGGCTCAAGCCCGAGATGGCGAGCCGCTTCCCGCACGAATTCTCCGGCGGCCAGCGCCAGCGCATCTGCATCGCCCGCACGCTGGCGCTGGAGCCGCGGCTGATCGTGGCCGACGAGTCGGTCTCGGCCCTCGACGTCTCGGTGAAGGCGCAGGTGGTGAACCTGATGCTCGACCTGCAGGCCTCGCTCGGCCTCGCCTACCTGTTCATCTCGCACGACATGGCGGTGGTGGAGCGGGTGAGCCACCGGGTCGCCGTGATGTATCTCGGCGAGATCGTCGAGATCGGCCCCCGCGCGGCGATCTTCGGCGCGCCCCAGCACCCCTACACCAAGAAGCTGATCGCCGCCGTGCCGGTCCCCGATCCGGGCCGCCGGCGCCAGCTCCACGCGGTGCGCAGCGACGAGATCAAGAGCCCGATCCGCCCGGTCGACTACGTGCCGCCCGAGCGCCTCTACCGCGAGGTCTCGCCCGGGCACGTGGTGCAGGTCTGGGGATCGGAATGGGAGGCGCCGGCGGGCGGGATGGCGGCGGTGGCGTGAGGGCCCCGCTCCCTCCGCCCTTGTCCCTCTGCCCTTGCGAGAGCGATCCGGCACCCCATCTCGTCGGCTCGTGCCGGAGGGAGCCCCGATGTTCGACGCCAAGCGCCTGCTCGACCAGTTCCTCGGCGGCGGGCCGAGAGGGGGATATTCCGGCGGCTATCCCGGCCAAGGCTCCCACGGCCACGCGCCCTCTCCCCTCGATCAGGTCGCCCGCTCCCTCGGCGGTGGCGGCGGCAAGGCGGCGATCCTCGGCGGCCTCGCCTCGCTGGTCCTCGGCGGACGCCGCAGCCAAGGTGGGTTCGGCTCAGGCTTCGGCGCGCCGGGCATGGGCATGGGATCCACCGGCCGCCTCGGCGGCCTCGCGTTGATCGGCACCCTCGCCTACCAGGCCTACCAGAGCTGGCAAGCGAACCAGGGCCAGCCGAACCAGGGCCAGCGCGGATCCACTCCGCCTCGGCCCAGCGGCTTCATCCCCTCCGCCGACGAGGCGGCCCGGATGCTCGGCGGCACGCGCTTCGCGCCGTCCTCCCCGGCCGACGAGCAGGACCGGGCCCGCGCCCTCCTGATCGCGATGATCACCGCCGCCAAGGCCGACGGCCACATCGATCCGGAGGAGCAGGGCCGCATTTTCGGCGAGATGGACCGCCATGCCCTGGATGCCGACGACAAGGCCTTCCTGATGGACGCCCTGCGCGCGCCGGTCGACGTCGAGGCGGTGGCGCGCCTCGCCCGCAATCCCGAGCAGGCGAGCGAGATCTACGCCGCCTCCGTGATGGCGGTCACCGTCGATACGCCGCAGGAACGGGCGTATCTCGACCATCTCGCCCGGCGACTCGGGCTCGATCCGGGCTTCGCGCGCCACATCGAAGCCACGCTCACCGCGGCGTCTTCGCAAAGGTGAACACTTCGTTACGGCCGTTAACCATTCGCTAACCATCGGACGTGCCTGATGGGCTGGTAACGAGTCGTAAAGACGTGACCAGCCAGACCCAAACCCGCCCGCCGATCCGCTTCCGTGGCCGCTCGTTCCTGGCGGTCGTGTTAGCCCCAGAGGCGCCGATCGAGGATTGGCTCGCCGACCTCGACGCCCTTGCCAAGCGCTCTCCGGCGTTCTTCGCCGGCCGCGCCGTGATCCTCGACGTGACGGCCCTGGCGCCGAGCCGGGACGCGCTCCACGGCTTGGTGGCCGCCCTGAACGAGCGCGAGATCCCCATCATGGGTATCGAGGGCGCCCGGGCGGGCTCGCTCGGGCCCGGGATGCCGCCGCCGCTCAATGGCGGCCGGCCCTCCGGCGAGGTGGCGATGCCCGGCGAGGCGCCGGCCGCCGCGCCGGTCGAGCGGGTGACGGGCGCGAAGTCGCTGATGCTGGAGAGCCCCGTGCGCTCCGGCCAGGCGATCCTCTTCCCCGAGGGCGACGTGACCGTGATGGGCTCGGTGGCCTCGGGCGCCGAGATCATCGCCGGCGGCTCGATCCACATCTACGGGGCGCTGCGGGGCCGCGCCATCGCGGGGGCCGCCGGCGCGCCGGGCGCCCGCATCTTCTGCCGCAAGTTCGAGCCCGAGCTGCTCGCGATCGACGGACTCTACCGCATCGCCGACGACATCGACCCGAGCTTGCGGGGCCGTGCCGTCCAGGTCTGGCTCGACGGCGACACGATGCGCACCGCCGCCCTCGACTAGAGCATTTTCCGACGAAGTGGACACCGGTTCGTCGAAGAAAATGCGGCAAAATCAAAGACCTAGAGAGCTTCGCGATGGCAGCGCGATCGTGAAGCGCTCTAGAGCCACCGTCGTCACCGCTCCGGGGGCCCCGCGGCAACGATCCGCGGACGGGGCGAAACTCAAGAAAACACACGCAGCGGCCGCGCGGGCCGCGACTTCCGAACAGCAAGGTTAAGGGGAACCCATGGCCAAAGTCATCGTGGTAACATCCGGCAAGGGAGGGGTGGGCAAGACCACCACGACGGCGGCTTTGGGCGCGGCCCTGGCCCGGACCGGACAGAGAGTCTGCGTCGTCGATTTCGACGTGGGCCTGCGCAACCTCGACCTCATCATGGGCGCCGAGCGCCGGGTGGTCTACGACCTCATCAACGTCGTCCAGGGCGATGCCAAGCTCCCTCAGGCGC
>NZ_JBEXZS010000006.1:0-21212 GCF_040593685.1 Methylobacterium sp. EM32
GGGGGGAGGGTTGATGCGATCACGGGGCACACCGCATCGCCCGCTCCATCGAGGTGATCTCGGCGATCTCGGCGCGCTGCCGGGCGGACAGGGGCACGTCGGCCTGATCGTCGTACCGGCAGCCGGCATTGCCGAAGTTCCGGATCGCCTTGGCGGTCTTGAAGCAGTAGCCCGCCTCCTTGAAGATCATGTTCCGCTGATACCAGAACTCGTCGCAGGATTGCGCCAGGACGGGCGTCGCGCCGGCCAGCAGCATCAGGGCGGAGATCGCGGCTGTCTTCATGAATCACACCTGTTTCCGATGGATCGCGGCGGGGCAGGACGAGACGGCCTCCGCCCCGCTCGCGATCGAATCCAGCCGTCAGGCCCGCGCGGCCGCGTTTCCCGCCCGCGGCTTCTTCACCGCGTCGTTGTAGGGCGCGTTGTAGGCGCGGCGCACCGAGGCCCAGTAGGCCTCGCGCTCGCGGGCCGAGAGGCGGCCGAGCGCAGCGTTGAGCGCGGCCTCGCCGGCGGCTTCCAGCCCGCGCAGCTGGTCCGGGGTGACGTCGTGAACACTGGTCATGGTGGAGGGGTCCCGAGCCCGGTTGGGTTCGGCCGGCACCATGCCACAAGCGCGGCGGTTCCGCACGCCTGCGCTAGTCCCGCGAGAGCGTCGCCCTACAGCATTTTTCCGACGAGAGCCGCGGATCACGCCGAGCGGCGCACGGGGTCTGACGCGGTGGGCCGGCGCGACCGCCCCGTCGCCGGCTGCCATCAGCTTAACCCTTGGGGGCAAGCGCATGCCCGCGCGCTCAGCGCGCGCCGCTCCTCGACCCGGACAGGGCCGGGTTGCGGTCGGCGGCCCGGGCGGCGCTCGGCGGCAGGCCGTCGGCACCCTGCGGCTTGTTCCAGGCGGGGAGGGGTGTGGTGCCGGGCTTCGCGCCCTCGCGATGCTCCTTGCCCCAGCCGTAGCCCGCATTGACCCCGGCATAGAAGCCGGTGAAGTCCTCCGCCGCAGCCGGGCCGGAGAGGGCCCCCGCCAGGGCGAGACCGAGCAGGACGGTGCGCAAACGGAAAGGAGCGGTGGCCAGGGGCCACCGCTCCGTCCGTGTCGATCGATCACTCGTGCGACAGCGCACCGAGGATCAGTCCACGCTGATGCTCTGAGCCTCGCGGCCCTTCATGCCCTCGACCACGCCCATGGTGACGGGCTGGCCCTCGGCGAGGGACTCGAGACCGGCGCGGGCGAGCGCCGAGCGGTGGATGAAGACATCCTTGCCGCCGTCATTCACCGAGACGAAGCCGAAGCCCTTCGCGGGATCGTACCACTTCACGGTGCCGCTCATCTCGGTCGACGGACCGGAGGCGAAGCGGCCACCGCCGCCGCCGCGCTCGGGACGGTCGCCGAAGCCGCCACCACCGAAGCCGCCGGCACGCGGCGGACGGGGATCGCGACGGACCGGAGCCTCGGCCGTGCTGGTGTCCACGCTGGTGATGTTGGTCACCTGCGGGCCCTTCTGGCCCTGCGCGGTCTGGACGGTCAGGCGGGTGCCCGGCATCAGATCGGCATGACCGGCCGCCTCGACGGCGCGGATGTGGAGGAAGGCGTCGCCCGAGCCGTCGCCGAGCTCGACGAAGCCGAAGCCCTTCTCCTTGTTGAACCACTTGACCGTCGCGTCACGCTCCGGCCCCGAGGGGGCAGCGCCACGCGGTCCACCGCGGTCGAAGCCACCGCCGCCGCCGCCGAAGCCGCCGCCGCCGTAACCACCACCGCCGCCACCACCGTAGCCGCCGCCACCGCCACCATAGCCACCGCCGTAGCTGCTGCCCTGCGGCGCCTGGTCAGGCCACCGCGGCTCGCCACCACCCTCGTCGAAGCCGCGACGGCGCGGCTCCCTGAAATCACGACCACGTCCCATTAGAAGCTCGCCAAAACGTAAAAACCGCCGACCACCCTTGTACCCCGGTGCGCTCTGTGCCTGACAGCCGACGCCTCGAGATCGTTCCATTCCCGGCTGCGGTGACCAAGATGACCGCCACACTCCTGACGCAACTCAGACCGTACCGCAAGGCGGATCTGCCACGCGTGGCGATGACGGGGGTTACTTTCTCACGTCGCGCCGCGGATTGACAGCCCGATTCGGCATCTTTTCCCCGTGTCCATCGCGCATCACTGTGGCGTATGAGCACGGTCTCGCGCGCCCGCGAGCACGGGTCCGCGTGCCATCGATCCGGGTCCCAAGCCACAGCGTCGAAGGGATGAGGCGGAGATGCCGCCGGGACCCCACCATGGCCGCGATGCGTTGCCCGCCCAGCCTGTCACCCCGATCGCCGAGGTTCCGATGCCGGCCCCCTCCCTTCGCCCGTCGCGCCGTCACGCCGATCTCGGCCCCGACTTCTACGACGTCGTCGCGCCCGCCCGCTTCCCGGCCCACATCCTGCGCCACCGCAACCAGCCCTGGGCCGAGCGCGTCGGCTTAGGGGGGCTCACGGATGAGGAATGGATCGCGCATTTCGGCCGTTTCCAGCCCCTGCCCGGCAGCTTTCCCGAGCCGCTGGCCTTGCGCTACCACGGCCATCAGTTCCGCAGCTACAACCCGGAACTCGGCGACGGCCGCGGCTTCCTGTTCGCGCAACTCCACGACCTGCGGGACGGGCGCCTGCTCGATCTCGGCACGAAGGGCAGCGGCCAGACGCCGTGGTCGCGCACCGCCGACGGCCGCCTGACGCTCAAGGGCGGGGTGCGCGAGGTGCTGGCGACCACGATGCTGGAGGCGCTCGGCGTCGAGACCTCGAAGTCGTTCAGCCTGATCGAGACAGGGGAGGCGCTGGTCCGCGGCGACGAGCCGTCGCCGACTCGCTCCGCGGTGCTGGTGCGGCTCAGCCACTCGCATATCCGCATCGGCACGTTCCAACGCTTTCGCGCCTACGACGACCGCGACAACCTGCTCCGGCTCCTCGACCACACGATCCGCACCTACCGGCCGGACGTCTGGCGCGACGACCCGGCCGACCGGGCGGCGGCCTTCCTCGCGGATGTCTGCCGAAGGGCCGCCCGGATGGGCGCGCAGTGGATGGCGGCGGGCTTCGTCCACGGCGTGCTCAACACCGACAACATCAACGTGACCGGCGAGAGCTTCGATTACGGACCCTGGCGCTTCGCCCCCGTGAACGACCCGGCCTTCACCGCCGCCTATTTCGACGAATACGGCCTCTACGCCTTTGGGCGCCAGCCGGAGGCCCTGGGGTGGAACCTGGCGCGGCTCGCCGAGTGCCTGCTGCCGCTCTCCGACGAGGCGCGGCTGGGAAGCGCCATGGACGCCTACGGCCCGGCCCTGCAGGAGGCCTTCGCCGGGGCGATCCTGCGCCGCCTCGGCCTCGCGGTACCGGCGGACGAGGCTTCGGCGCACGCCCTCGTCGGCGCGTTCTGGGCCTTCCTGCAGCAGAGCCGGGCGCCGTTCGAGCAGGTCTTCTTCGACTGGTACGGGGGCTTGGCGAGCGAGGCGCGGGCCTCCCGCAGCCCGGCCGCGGCGCATTACGCCGGCGAGGGTTTCTCACGCGTGCGCTCGGCGCTCGGCGCCCTCTCGGCCGATCCGGCGACGCGGCTCGACCATCCGTACTTCGCGAGGGAGACGCCCTGCACGATGCTGATCGACGAGGTCGAGGCCCTGTGGGCGCCGATCGCGGCCGCCGACGACTGGTCGACCTACAACGCTAAACTCGCGGCAATCGGCGAGATGGCGCAGGCCTACGGCACGGAACCCGCGGCGCCCTGAGGCCGGGGGGCCGGGCTCCCTCGGGGCTCGGGCCCGCTCAGGCCGACGCCGCGAAACAGGTGCCGGCCGAGGGGATCCATGCGGTAGCCCGTCACCTCCCGCCGCGCGACGACGAACACCGCCGAATGGGCGATCGGCACCCACGGCACCTCGCGGGCGAAGATGGCTTGCGCCTGGACGTAGAGCGCGGCCCGGGCGGCCTGGTCGGGCAAGCGCCGGGCCCGGGTCACCAGCGCATCGAAGGCGGGGTCGCACCAGCGGGCGACGTTGCTGCCGCCGGGCCGGGCCGGGATGCAGCCGAGCAGCACGCCGAGGAAGTTGTCCGGGTCGCCGTTGTCGGCGGTCCAGCCGAAGAGCGCCATGGCCGGCACGCCGGCCAGCATCTTGGCCCGGTAGGCGCTCCACTCGTCGGTGAGGAGCCGCAGGCGCACGCCGATGCGGGCGAGGTCGGCCTGGATCATGTCGGCGACGCGCCGGCCGTTGGGATTGTAGGCCCGGCTCACTGGCGGGTACCACAATTCGGCCTCGAAGCCCGAGGGGAACCCCGCCTCGGCGAGCAGCTTCTGCGCCGCCGGCCTGTCGAGGGGTGGGTCCCGGAGCATCGGGTCGTGGCCCCAGAGGTTCGGCGGCAGCGGCGAACGGGCCGCCGTGCCGCCCGGGCCGTAGATCCCCTCGACGATCGCCGCCTTGTCGATCGCCATCGCGACGGCGCGGCGCACCCGCAGGTCGTCGAAGGGCGGTCTCAGCACGTTGAGGGCGAGGTAGCCGATGTTCAGCTCCTCCTCCCGCATCAGGGTCAAGGCCGGATCGGCCCGGATGGAATCGAGGTCGGACGGGTTGGGGAAGGGCATCAGGTGGCACTCGCCGGCCCGGACCTTGGCCAGCCGCACCGCCGCGTTGGGGGTGATCGAGAAGACCAGGCTGTCGATCGCCGGGCGCCCGCCCCAGTACTCCGGAAACACGCGGTAGCGGAGTGCGACGTCGGGCTGGAACGCCACGAAGCTGAACGGCCCGGTGCCGATCGGCTCGCGGTCGAAGCGCTCCTGCTCGCCGGCCGCCAGGAGCGTGGCGGCGTATTCCGCCGACTGGACCGCCCCGAGGGTCATGGCGATGTTCGGCAGGAAGGTGGCGTCGGCCTCGCGCAGGCGGATGCGCACCGTGCGGGGGTCGAGCGCCTCGACCGCCTCGATCAGCTCGGGCAGGCCGAGATCGCGGAAATACGCGTATTGCCCGCCGGAGACGGCGTGGAACGGGTGGTCCGTCCGCCATTGCCGGGTGATCGAGAACACCACATCCTCGGCAGCGAGCGGCCGGGTCGGCTTGAACCGGGCATTGTGGTGGAAGGCGACGCCGGGCCGCAAGGTGAAGGTGTAGTCGCGCCCGTCCGGCGAGATCGTCCAGGATTCGGCGAGGCTCGGGCGGATCGTGGTGGTGCCGGGCTCGAACGCTACCAGGGTGTCGAAGACCGGCCAGGCCGCGTCCATCCCGGTCGTCGTGGTGACGAGTTGCGGGTTGAGCGATTCGGGATTGCCCTCGGAGCAGAACACCAGGGTCCTGGCCGCGGCCGGCAGCGCGGCGAGGCAGAGGAGGGCGATCAGGAGGGCCGGTACGGCGCGAAGGCGCGCCGGGATCCACCCCGCGGCCCGGCCGCGCGTGCCGCCTCGTCGTGTCCTGCCCGGCATCGCTCCCCCGCCTTCCGCCCCGCGACGTTGGACCGGAGCGGCACCCGATCGCGGGCCGCCCCAAGCCCTTGCCCCCTCATCCCGGCCGAAGCGGTCCTCCGACCGTCGGACGATGTCCGCCGTGTCACTACACCACGGCAAGGAGAAAATCCCCATTCCGCGCGGCACCCTACTGCGCCGCCACGCGAGTCTCCGCGCCCGCCCGGGCGAAGGCCGGCACGGAGGCCGATTTGGCGAGGCGGGCCGGGAACTCGACCCGCACCACCGTGCCGCTGCCCTCCCAGCTCTCGACCGCGATGCGGCCCTGCAGCTGCCCGGTGACCAGGTTGTAGACGATGTGCATGCCCAGCCCCGAGCTGCCGCGGTGGCGGGCGGTGGTGAAGAACGGATCGAAGATCCGCTCCCGGTCCGCCGCCGCGATGCCGCGCCCGTCATCGCGCACCTCGAGGCGCACCCAGGCGCCCTCATGAGGAAGCGCGCCTTGCGGCGCCGCGACCTGCGACACCGCAACGACGATGCGCCCCGGCTGTCCGTCCGCGAAGGCGTGCACCACGGCGTTCTTGACCAGGTTGGTGATGACCTGGGCGAGTGCCCCCGGATGGGTGTCGACCTCGAACTCCCCGCCGTCGATCCCGTCCCGGGCCTCGGGCCCCTCCAGCTCGAGCCGGTGCCCGCCCCGGCGCAGGAGCGGCCCGAGGCTGCGCAGCAACTCCCCCAGCCACTCGCGCAAGGAGAAGCGGCGGTGCTCGTCGCTCACCCGGTCGACCGCGACCTGCTTGAAGCTGTGGACGAGGTCCGCCGCCCGGGCGAGGTTGGCGGTGAGCAGGTGCGAGCCCTCCTGCATCCGCTCGACGAAGTGGGACAGGCGCGAGCGCGAGAGCTGGCCGGTCTTCGCCACCTCGCCGAAATCCCGCGCCTCGTCGCGCACCAGGGTCGCGGTGGTGAGCGCGATGCCGAGCGGTGTGTTGATCTCGTGCGCCACCCCGGCGACGAGCTGGCCCAGCGAGGCGAGCTTCTCGGCCTGGATCAGGTCGGATTGGGTCTGGCGCAATTCGGCGAGCGTCCGGTCGGCCTCCTCCTTCGCCCGGCGCAGGGCGCGCTCGCGACGGCCGATCTCCTCGACGAACATCGCGGTGGCGCGCGCCATGTCGCCGAGCTCGTCGCGCCGGCGCCCGACCGCCTCGCCGACGTCGCCCCCTCCGAACTCCTTGCCCCCGAGCACGCGCCGGGACGGATCGGCGGCGAGCGCCAGCATGCTGCGCTGGAGCTGACGCAGCGGCCCGGTGATCGAGCGCGCCGCCGCGAGGCCGACCGTCGAGCCGACCACCAGGCCGGCGCCGGCGCCGACGAGCAGGAGGCGCAGGAGGAAGGTGCCGAGGCGGTCGGCATCGTCGATGAAGATCTCGTTGAGGCTGCGGGCGGTCTCGCCGATCACCGCGGCGAGGCCGTCCATCGCCGCGATGCCCTCGTTCTGCCGGCGCAGGCCCTCGACCGTGGTGCCGAGGCGCTCGCGCCAGCCGTCGATCGCGTCGATCATCTCGCCCTGGATCAGCGGCGAGATCGGCAGGGCGGCGGCGGTCTCGGACAGGCGCCGCCCGTCCTCCAGCATCGCCGCCGCCGCCGGCACGTCGCGCCGGCGCAGGGCCTCGGCGGTGCGCTGGCCGAGCTTGAGGGTCTCGAGGGCGATGTTCTGGGTCGCCTGCTCGGTTTCGTTGGCCTGCACCGCGTAGGAGAGAAGCTGCGTGACCTCGTCGTGAAGGGCGCGCTGGGCCGATCCGTCGATCTTGAGGATCCGCTCGCACCACTCGTCGAGGACGTTGACCGGGGAGGGGAGCGGCGCGTGCTCCGGCACCGTGCCGCCCGCGGCCAGGGGGCGCGGCTCCTCGGCCCCGCGCCAGGCCTCGTAGGCGGCGGTCAGGATCAGCAGCTCCTCCGCCTCGCGCTCCCGCCGGTCGCCCTTGAGCGCCGCCGCGAGGTCGCGGGCGGCGTTGCGCACCTGGACCATGGTGGACTGGACCATGGTGGACGGCACGCCGCCGGCGCTCGCCCCGGCAGCCGTCCCGGCGCCCTTGGCGGCCTCGATCTCGGCCTGGGCCACCAGGGTGCGCAACTCGTTGACGGCGCCGACCACGTCGCGGACCTGGCGCAGGGTGGCGGCCTTGTCGGTGAGGGAGACGACGAGGTCGGTGTTGGCGGCACGCTGGCGGTCGCGGGCCTGATCGGCGAGGCTCACCAGCGCGTCGGCGCGGGCGGCCATGTCGGCGATCAGCCCGTCGTTCTCCCGGGTGATCCGCACCAGGGCCTGCATCTGCTCGATTGAATCCCGCAGCGCATCGCGCGCCGCCTCGATGCGCGCGGCCTGGTCCGGCGTGCGGGCGTAGCGGCGCAGGTCGTCGAGGGAGCCGGCCGATTCGGCCGTCAGGCGGGCGAAGCGCTCGGCATGGTCGGTGCGCTCGGCCGGGCGCGCCGCCACGAACTCGTCGCGCACCGTCGTCGACAGGGTCAGGGTGCGGTAGATCGCGCCGGCCAGCACCGCGCCGTCGCGGGCCTTCCCGGCCTGGGCGAGCAGGAGCCAGCCCGCGAGCGCGATCAGCGCCGCGATGGCGATCGGCAGACCGCCGACCAGGAAGATCTTGTGGCCGACCCGCATCGTGGTCCCGTTCCGCCGCGGGTGCCGACTATGCATTATTTCTCAAGGTCTGCCAGCGTCCGAGGCCGGCCGGATCCAGGACGGTCCACCCGCCTCATCCCGGCATCGGCGTCCGCAGGGTCGTCCGGCCGCGGGTCCCGGAGGCCGGGCCAGGACCGCTTTTCATCGACCGGCGTTTCGTCGCCCGGCCCTCGGGAACCTGCCGCCTCGGCCAGGGGGCGAGGACCGGCGCCGCCGGACGGGCCGGAGTCAGGAGAGCCGGCCGGCAGCCGGTGCAGCGGCCCGGGCGCGCACCGAAGAGGGCGCGCAGCGCCTCCAGCCCGGCAGGATCGCCGGTGAGGAGCGCATCGAGGCGATCGGCGCTGAAATGCGGCATGACGGTCTCGCGGTCGGCGGCCTCGTCGCAGGGTGTCCGGCATCAGCCGACCGAGACCCGCCCGGGCATCCGGACGGGCGAGGCCGGGCGCAGCTCCTCGATCATCCGCACCGGCCGGCGCGGCGCGGCCCCCTGCGGGGCGCCCTCCGGCCGCAAGCAGGTCTCGGGCCGGAAGGGCCAGGCTGCCTCCGTGCAGGCGCGCCCGGCGGCCGGAGCCGCCGAGACCGGGAGCGCCCGGGGCATCTCGGCGGGCGCCTCCACGGCCATCTCGGCGGGGACCGCCTTGCGGGCGTCCTTAGCCAGGTGCGCGGCCGTCGTCTTCGTCATCTCGACGAAGCCGGCCGTCAGCATCGCGCTCATCAGAATCACCCGCGCCACGATCATCTTCGCCTCCTCGCAACCCGTTATGTCCCGGGCTCTTGTGGGAGGCGGTATAGGGGCGGTGCATGTCCGCGATTTTGCGTCCGAGTGCCAATTCGGCCCAGTCGGAGCGGATCGTGTTTCGTCGGCTGCTTGAGACGAAACATTCGGCGTTGCCGCGCGGGCAATAAAAATCCCCCTCTCCGGCGGGAGAGGGGGATGATTTCGTCGGCGATAGCTTGGTGCCGCCGCAGATCGAGAGCGAATCGATCGCCCCGGATCAATCGGTCATGAGCCGATCGGGCCGGATCACTCGGCCGGATGCTGCTCGGCGGTGAAGTGGCCGCACCAATCCTGGCCGGCGACGACCGGCCACAGGCCGTGGCCCTGCGGCTCCGGCTGGCTGACCGGCGGGTTGAAGCGGCACAGGCCCTGGTCGCCGGTGGCGGCGGCACCGTTGAGCTTGTGGTCGTCGAAGTAGCGGCAGCTGTTGCAGGCCGCGCCCTGGATGGTCGCCATCGTGGTCTCTCCCGTCCGGTGAGCCGTCGCCCGGCCCCGTCAGTTATTAATTAGAACAACTCAAAACTGGAGGCAAGGGGCATTCGAGGCAGGTGGCATTCAAGGCAGGGCGGCAGCGGGGAGGACCTCCGGGCCGCGGTCCCGCCATGGGGATCGCGGGGCTCGCGCCCGGCCTTCGGCCTGTCCTCCTGCTCCCCATCCTGCTGCCGGCACGAGCCGGACCACCGGCGCCCTCGCGTCCGGACTGCGTCCGCCGGGACGGCCGGCACACTTTTCATGACGGCGGACCTGCGAGCTGCGGCAGCGACACCGCTCGGGCGGCGGCTCCCATCCGTCGACGTCCCCAGGCGACGCCGATGCGGTCGCCCCGATTCGCGGGCCGCGTCAGCCCGACCGGGCGCCCCGAACGCACAGCGGAACCCGGATCGCCCCGGATGCGGCCGCTCCCGGACCGTTCGGGAGCACCGCAAGACCCCCCTGAATAATGCAGTCATATCAGCCCTCATGAGCCGATCTTTCATTGATAGTTCTCGTATTATTTGTCACTACTGATGAAAACAGACTTCATCGACCACATATCAATAAAATTACCATCCACATCAGAGCGTATTTTCACCGATTCTTCTATTTTGTTAGTGCATGACGGCGGCACGGATTATCGCTTAAAGCCCGTCTGTTAGCTCTTGAGAATTTTGTTAGAGCAAGAGCAACATCTAAGATGTGGCACAGTCACAATGTGGTGATTCTGCCACATTCTCCCGTCAAGGAGGCTTCTGAGGCTTGTTAGTGCTTGGATGAGATTGATCAACTCGGCGTCATGAAAGATTGTTCCGTCGCACCGCATGAAGTCAGGTGCGGTTCGGCCGAACCTGTGCGGCGGCCGAATCTTCGGGGGCATAAGAGGGACATGGTCTCGAGGCCGAAAAGGTCTTCGGAACAGAGTCGTTCACCCCTTTCGGGTCCGAAATCTTGGAGGTCTCCATGAAGCTCGTTAAGAGCCTTCTTCTCGGGTCGGCCGCTGGCCTGACCGTTGTTGCCGCTGCGCAAGCCGCCGATCTGCCGATCAAGAAGGCTGTGCCGGTCGAGTACGTCCGCGTCTGCTCGACCCACGGCGCCGGCTTCTTCTACATCCCGGGTACCGACACCTGCCTGCGCGTCTCCGGTCGCGCCCGGTTCCAGGCGACCTACCTGCAGAGCTACACCCGCGGCACCAACAACAACGGCGGTGACCTGACGGGCTACCAGGGCCTCGGCCGTCTGAACCTCGACGCCCGCACGGCGACCGGCTACGGCACCCTGCGCGCCTTCGTCCGCTTCGACCTGTCCTACGGCACCGGTCCGTTCCTCGCGTCCGGCACCGCCCGTAACGCCGGCACCGGCTTCCCGGCCTTCGGCGTCGACACGTTCGGCCGCGTGACCAACGGCGTCAGCCTCGACAAGGCGTTCATCCAGTTCGCCGGCTTCACCGCCGGTCGCGCCGCCTCGTTCTTCGACTTCTACGCCCACGACCTCGAGTTCATCGCGTCGTCGCTCGGCTCCGACATCTCCTCGACCAACCTGCTCGCCTACACGGCGACCTTCGGTCAGGGCTTCTCGGCGACGTTGTCGATGGAAGACCCGCTGCTGCGCAAGACCCCGATCTACGGCAGCGGCTCGGCCGGCGCCAACTTCACCGGCTACCAGATCTTCACCCCCGGCTCGGGCAACTTCACCCCGGTCCTCGGCACCAACGCCTTCGGCCAGCCGGTCATCGCCGATTACGACGTGATCCAGCGTCAGCGCCTGCCCGACTTCGTCGGCGCGCTCCGCTACGACGCCGCCTGGGGTTCGGCCCAGATCTCGGCCGCCGTGCACGAGATCAACGCCGCCAACGCCAACCAGGTGCGTTCGTTCGGTGGCTTCTCGACCGTCGGCGCCGTCGCTCCCCGCCCGAACAGCGAGTACGGCTGGGCCGTGCAGGGTGGTCTGAAGATCAACCTGCCCTTCATCGCCGCCGGCGACCTGCTCTACCTGCAGGGCTCTTACGGCGAGGGCGCCATCCGCTACACCGGCTACAACGCCTGGCTCGGCGGCTACACCAACTTCGCCACGCTCGCCGCCGGTACCTCGCTCGGCACCTCGCTGGTTGATGCGGTTATCAACCCGGTGAACGGCAAGGCCGACCTGTCGACCTCGTGGACCGTCGTCGCGTCCTACCTGCACTACTGGACCCCCGAGTGGCGTTCGGCGGTGTTCGGCAGCTACGGCGAGATGTCCTACGGCAAGGCCAGCCGCGCCAATCTCGGCCTCGTGAACCAGATCAGCGGCTTCGCCACCTCGTCGCTGCCGAGCCCGTTCGCTCCGGGCTACGCGTTCTCGAACCAGATCCGCGACACCAACCAGCTCATCGTCGGCGCCAACCTGATCTGGTCGCCGGTGCGTGATCTCGACATCGGTCTGGAGGGCAACTACGCCCGCCTCGCGACCCAGAGCGGCCGCGTGATCGACCAGAACAAGGCTCCGGGCCTGAGCGCGGCCAACGTCGCCAGCGTCGTGAACGGCGTGCCGTTCACCGCCGCCGGTGTCGCTCTGCCGACCACCAACGCCACGGACACGTTCCAGATCCGCATGCGCGTCCAGCGCGACTTCTAAGATCTCGGAAGTCCAGATATCGGGGGTCCCGGCGCGAGCCGGGGCCCCTTTTTCGTTGCCCAGGGATCGAGACAAGGAAAAAAGGCGCACTCGGGGAGTGCGCCTTGCAGGTGCCCTGGGTCTCGAAACTCAGGATGTCTTTTCCTATCAGCATTCGAAGATCACTTCAACTGTCAGACCTCATTTTTCATCGATCGTATCAATAAAAAATTCCACTCCGCCAAGCGCGAGCAATGTCAGGCTTCGAACTTCGACACCGGAGGCGGATAGGCGGGACGCGATCCGGCCGGCACGCGGCGGCGCCACGGCCGTTCCCGCATCGGCGGTCGCCAGCTCCTCACGGCCGGTGTTTCAGGCCCGCTGCTCCTTCAGGCGGCGGACGCAGCGGCTGTAATATTGCGGCCAGCGCGGCCCCTGTGCCGCCTTGTCGGGCGGCGTCAAGGCGCGCCACTCGGCGCCGCACCGACGCTGGCGCTCGCGGGCGGCGAGGCTGCGCGGGCTCGGCTCCCGGCGCGGCGCGACTTCCGGATCTGGGGCCGTCTGGCCGAGAACCGCAGCGGGCGCGGCGACGAGGAGAGCCGCCAGGCAGGCACGAAGGAGGGGAGAGGGCAGGCTCATCGGGAGGCTCGCGGCAGGCGCGCCGCCGGATCGGCCGGCGCGAGACCGACATTGCCACAGCCTGACGCAACGGCAAGGCGATTGGGCGGGGGGCTCGGGCGAGAACGACAGGCGGAGATTGCGGGCCGGGTCTCACCGATCCAGGCCGCGACACCGGTGCACGACCGGCGCGAGATCACCGGTTGAGACAACCTTCACCCTGTACAGGGCGGGCCCGGGCCTGTTTACCTCTCCGGAACGCCCGATGCGCGACGGACGCGCCCCGTCCCCGCCGTGCCAGAAGGACCAGCCGCATGTCGGCCGTGACGACGACGCCGATCGACCTCTACTACTGGACGACGCCGAACGGCTGGAAAGCCTCGATCATGCTCGAGGAATGCGGCCTGCCGTACCGCATGGTGCCGATCAACATCGGCAAGGGCGCGCAAGCAGCGCCCGACTTCCTGGCGGTGTCGCCGCACGGCAAGATACCGGTCATCGTCGATCCGGACGGGCCCGGCGGCACACCGATCACGGTGTTCGAGTCGAACGCGATCCTGCAATATCTCGGCCGCAAGACCGGCTTGTTCTACCCCGCCGAGGAGCGGGCGCGCATCGCGGTCGACATCTGGCTGTTCTGGCAAGCGGCGAATTTCGGGCCGGCCCTCGGCCAGACCCACCATTTCCGCATCTACGCCTCGGAGAAGATCCCCTACGCGATCGAGCGCTTCACCGCCATGACGACGAAGCTCTACGCCACGCTCGACGCGCAGCTCGGCCGCCATCCTCACGTCGCGGGCGAGGACTACACCATCGCCGACATCGCGATCCTGCCCTGGGCCAAGCTCTGGGAGCGCCAGGGCCAGGACATCGCCGCGTTCCCGAACGTCGCCGCCTGGATCGACCGGATGAAGGCCCGGCCGGGGGTCCTGCGCGGCTTCCGGCTCAAGCCGGACCCGGAGGAGGGGCCGGGTCCGGGCCGCTGATCCTGTTTCACCATCCACCACGTGGTGGATGGTGAAACAGGCGAATCAGTTCGCCGCGGGCTTCGCCTTCGCCGGCGCGGCGTGGGTCGGCACGGCCTGCGCGAACTCGTCGGGCGCCTTGGTCCAGGTCTGCGAGCCGCACAGGATCTTCAGCATGCAGCCCGAGATCGCGAGCTCGCTCGCGCTCGCGCGGTTGATCGAGACGTCGTAGAGCTTGCCTTCCTCGGCATTGTAGATCTGGCCCTTGTAGGCGCCGTCCTCGGGCTTCAGGCTGTCCATCAGGGTGAGGCCGATCACCGGGCGGGTGCGCTTCTTCGGGTCGGGATTCTTGATGTCGGTGCGGGGCTGGCCCTGGTCGTTGAGGGGCGTCTTCAGCCACACCACCTTGCCGCAGGCATGGGCGGCGCCCGGACCGCACTTCTCGATCTTGATCTTGGCCCGGCCGTCCTCGGTGAGCCAGGTTCCCGACGGATCGCTGGCGGGCGCCGCGGCGGCGGCACCGGCCGAGAGCAGGGAGGCGGCGAGGGTCGGGATCAGGATCGAGCGCATGCAGGAAGCTCCTGGCTGTCCGCGGCCCGCGCAGGGCGCCGGCGGCGGAAGGCTTGAGGGACGCCGCCGCGGGCGAACCGGGCAGCGTGGCCGAAAGGTCACGTTGGATTCAGCAAGCCCGATCTTTGGGGCGATTTTTCGGCCGTGTTGCGGCGCTGCCGCATCGGGCAGCGCGCCCGGCGCCGCCTTCGGCGCTTGAGGGAGGCGGGACCCACGGCTATAAGCCCGGCGCCGGACGTCCGCTCATGGACCCGGCGCGCGGGCGCTCGCGCCCGGCTTGAGAGCCGGACCTCCCGGGTTCGATCCTGCAAGGTGCCATCCTGCAAGGCTTGATCCTGAAAAGGTCCGGTGCCGCGCGGCATCCCACCGCCCACGCCACCGCTATTCTTTCGAACGGACGTCCCATGGCCACCGAGCGCACCTTCTCCATCCTGAAGCCCGACGCCACCGCCCGGAACCTCACCGGCGCGGTCAACGCCGTGATCGAGGAGGCGGGCCTGCGCATCGTCGCCCAGCGCCGCATCCGCATGTCCGATGCCCAGGCGAAGAAGTTCTACGAGGTCCATGCCGAGCGCCCGTTCTACGGCGAGCTCGTCGAGTTCATGACCTCGGGCCCGGTCGTGGTCCAGGTGCTCGAGGGCGAGAACGCCGTCGCCAAGTACCGCGAGGTGATGGGCGCCACCAACCCGGCCCAGGCCGCCGAGGGCACCATCCGTCAGAAGTTCGCGAAGTCGGTCGGCGAGAACACCGTGCACGGCTCCGACAGCCTCGAGAACGCCGGCATCGAGATCAAGCAGTTCTTCGACGACAAGGACATCGTCGGCTAACGGTTTCCCCGCCCGGGAAACGCCGATAGGCTGACAGCCCTCGCCGCCCCGCGGCGGGGGCTTTTTCGATGGGGGACGAAGCGGTGACGGCGCAGCCACGGATCGAGCGGACGACCTCCACCTGCCCGCACGACTGCCCGTCGGTCTGTGCCCTCGAGGTCGAGGTGATCGACGGCGCCACGATCGGCCGGGTGCGGGGTAATCCGCGCCACAGCTACACGGCGGGCGTCGTCTGCGCCAAGGTCGCGCGCTACGCCGAACGCATCCACCATCCCGACCGGCTGACTCAACCCCTCATCCGCACCGGCCCGAAGGGGTCGGGGGACTTCGCGCCGATCGGCTGGGACGAGGCGCTCGACCGCGTGGCGGAGGCGTTCCGCGAGGCCGAGGCCGCGCACGGGCCGGAAGCGGTCTGGCCGTACTACTATGCCGGCACGATGGGGCTGGTGATGCGCGACGGCATCAACCGCCTGCGCCACGCCAAGGGCTATTCGGGCCAGTACTCGACCATCTGCACCACGCTCGCCTGGTCGGGCTACATCGCCGGGACCGGCCGCCTCGGCGGCGTCGATCCGCGCGAGATCGCCGAGAGCGACTGCGTGGTGATCTGGGGTACCAACCCGGTGCACACCCAGGTCAACTTGATGACCCACGTCCAGGCCGCCCGCAAGAACCGCGGCGCCAAGGTGGTCGTGGTCGACATCTACGACAACCCGACCATGCGCCAAGCCGACCTCGCCCTGCTCCTGCGGCCGGGCACCGACGGGGCGCTCGCCTGCGCGGTGATGCACGTGCTGTTCCGCGATGGCTTCGCCGACCGCGACTACATGGCCCGCTTCACCGACTGCCCGGAGGAGTTGGAGGCGCATCTGAAGAGCCGCGATCCCGCATGGGCCGCGGCGATCACCGGCCTGACCGTCGAGGAGATCGAGCGCTTCGCCCACCTCGTGGGGAGGACGAAGAACACCTTCTTCCGCCTCGGCTACGGCTTCGCCCGCAGCCGCAACGGTGCGGCCAACATGCACGCCGCGCTCTGCATCCCGGCGGTGACCGGCGCCTGGCAGCATCGCGGCGGCGGCGCCTTCCACTCGAACAGCGGCGTGTTCGGCCTCAACAAGCGCCTGATCGAGGGGCTCGACGTCGTCCGCCCCGGCACCCGCATGCTCGACCAGTCGCAGATCGGCCGGGTGCTCACCGGCGACCGGCAAGCCCTGCGCCACGGCCCGCCGGTGACCGCGATGCTGATCCAGAACACCAACCCGGTCTCGGTCGCCCCCGAGCAGGAACTGGTGAAGCAGGGCTTCGCCCGCGAGGACCTGTTCGTCTGCGTCCACGAGCAGTTCATGACCGAGACCGCCCGCATGGCCGATCTCGTCCTGCCCGCCACGATGTTCCTGGAGCACGACGATCTCTATACTGGCGGCGGCCAGCAGCACATCCAGCTCGGCCTGAAGCGCATCGCGCCGCCGGCCCTCTGCCGCTCGAACCACGAGGTGATCGTGGCGCTCGCTCAGCGCCTCGGCGCCGAGCATCCGGGCTTCGCCATGAGCCCGCGCGAGCTGATCGACGCCACCCTCCAGGCCTCGCGCCGCGGCAGCCTGGCGGAGATGGAGGAGGAGGGCTTCCTCGACGTGCAGCCCGCCTTCGACCGCGCCCACTTCCTCGACGGCTTCGCCTATCCGGACCGGCGCTTCCGCTTCAAGCCGGACTGGGCGAGCGTGCCGGTCGCCAAGGACGGGCCGCGCGGGCCCATGATGCCACCGCTCCCCGACCATTGGGAGGCGCCGCTCATGAGCGCGACGCCCGACCACCCGTTCCGCCTCGCCACCAGCCCGGCGCGCAACTTCCTCAATTCGAGCTTCACCGAGACCCCGACCTCGCTCGCCAAGGAGCGCCACCCGACGGTGATGATCCACCCGGAGGATGCCGGGCCGCTCGGTATCGGGGAGGGCGCCTGGGTGCGCCTGTCGAACGAGCGCGGCGCCGTGACGCTCAGGGCGACGCTGTTTCCCGGCCTGCGCCGCGGGGTGCTGATCGCCGAGTCGATCTGGCCCAACGACGCCTATCCGGACGGGCGCGGCATCAACACCCTGACGGGGGCCGACGCGCCGGCCCCGTTCGGCGGCGCCGCGTTCCACGACAACCATGTCGCCATCGAAGCCTTGGCACTCGCGGCCCTGCCGCAATAGCGGACTTTCCCTCTCGGTGTGGCCCGCCCGCCCTTGTGCGGGCGGGGAGTTTCGGCGTCCAACGGTCGAGCTTGACGACAAGCAGCCCAACGGACCTCATTTCCCATGCGTCTCCGCACCTTCCTCGCCGCCGGCTTCCTCGCGCTCGGCGCCGGCTTCTTCGCGCTGGGCGCCCCCTCGGCCCTCGCCGGCGCCTCCTCGTCGCAGCTCGAGGCCTACCAGCCCGATCCGTCGCTGCGCAGCGCGCCGACCTCGGAGCTCGAGACCCGGGTGCGCCGCGCCTGCGCCGTCGTCCAGGCCCGGATGCAGAACGCCGCCGAGACCAGCTTCGAGCGCCCCTGCGGCTGCTACGCCCGCACCACCCTGCGCGCCCTCGACGCCGCCGAGATCCAGGCCTACCGCACCACCGGCTACTTCAACGATTCGGCCCGCGCCAAAGCGCTGGGTGCCATCGACAGCTGCAAGCTGCAGCGGCCGGTCTGAAGCGGAAAAACGCGTCCGACCGTCAAGCTCACATCGATTCCATCCACGACCTCATCCTGAGGTGCGAGCGTCAGCGAGCCTCGAAGGAGGCCTCCAGAAATCACCGAGATTTCTGGAGGCCTCCTTCGAGGCTGCTGCGCAGCACCTCAGGATGAGGTTGAGGGTGGGAGTGAATGAATTTCGGATGTCTGCGCTCGAACATCCGCCGCTCTCCTACAATCTTGCCCGCGCACTGCGCGGCGTCGACAGCAGCAGGTGCGTCTCCGAGGTGGTCACGCCCGGCACGAGGCGCACCCGCCGCAGCATCTCGTCCAGCTCCGGCAGGCTGCCGGCGGCGACCTCCACGACGATGTCCCAGGTGCCGACCGTGGTGTGGACCGCGGTGATCTCGGCAAAACCCTTGAGCGCGTCGATCACGTCACCGGTCTTGCGCCCCTCGACCGCGACGAGGGTGATCGCCCGCACCGCTGCCGGCATCGCGTCGGCGCGCAGCACCACCGTGTAGCCGACGATCTCGCCGTCGCGCTCGAGCCGGTCGAGCCGCGCCCGCACGGTGGCGCGCGACACCTTCAGCAGCACCGCGAGTTCCGAGACCGGGCGCCGGCAATCGTGCCGCAGCAGGGTGATGAGGCTCTGGTCGAGGGCATCCATGTCGACACTCTGCGCAATGGCGCTTGCCAGGCTGCGCGATCCGGCTGGAAAATCGACCAGCTTCCCGTGTTCAGAGTGACGCGGACGCGCGCTACCGTCGAGCCTGTTCGGGAGAAGGGAGCGGGCGGGTGGCGGCAAGACATCGGGTGGCGGACAGACATCCTGAGAGATGCGTCCTGGTCGGAGCGCCGGTGCAGTCGGGCACCGACCGGCTCGGCTGCGACATGGGGCCGAGCGCCTACCGGGCAGCGGGCCTCGCCGAGGCGATCCGCGACCTCGGCTTGCCCGTCGAGGATGCCGGCGCGGTCGCGCCGCTCCCCTTCGAGTCTCCGCCGCATCCGAACCGGGCGATCCGCCACCTCACCGAGACGGCGGGCTGGACGCTGGCGCTGACCGAAGCCGCCTTCCGGCACAGCGCCGAGGCGCGGCCGATCTTCCTCGGCGGCGACCACAGCCTCTCGGCCGGCACCGTGGCGGGCATGGCGCGGCGCGCGGACATCGAAGGACGACCGCTGTTTCTGCTCTGGCTCGACGCGCACGCCGACCTCCACACCCTCGACACGACGACGAGCGGCAACCTGCACGGCGTGCCGCTGGCCTACCTCACCGAGCGGCCGGGGTTTTCCGGCTATTTCCCGCCACTGGAAGCCGCGCTCGATCCGGCCCGGATCTGCATGTTCGGCCTGCGCAGCGTCGATCCGGCGGAACGCGGGGCGCTGGCCGAGAGCGGCGCCCGGGTCCACGACATGCGCGACATCGACGAGACCGGGATCGTCGCCCCCTTGCGCGACTTCCTGCGCGAGGTCGCAGCTGCCGACGGCCTGCTCCATGTCAGCCTCGACGTCGATTTCCTCGATCCCGGCATCGCCCCGGGTGTCGGCACCACGGTGCCGGGCGGAGCCACCTTCCGGGAGGCGCACCTGATCATGGAGCTGCTGCACGATTCCGGCCTGGTGCGGAGCCTCGACCTCGTCGAGCTCAACCCCTTCCTCGACGAGCGCGGCCGCACCGCCCTGCTGATGACCGACCTCGCCGCCAGCCTCTTCGGCCGCCGCATCCTCGACCGACCGACCCGGAGCTTCTAGATGCCGGCCCTCAACGTCGTCCCCTTCGTCAGCGTCGACAACATGATGCGCCTCATCCACGCGGTCGGCATCGAAGCGCTGCTCGCCCGCCTCGCCGCCGCCATCGCGGCGGACTTTTCCCGCTGGGATGCCTTCCACAAGACACCCCGGATCGCCGCCCACAGCGCCGACGGCGTCATCGAGCTGATGCCGACGAGCGACGGTCACACCTACGGCTTCAAATACGTCAACGGCCATCCGAAGAACGCCGCCGGCGGGCGCCAGACCGTCACCGCCTTCGGGGTGCTGGCCGATGTCGGCAACGGCTATCCGGTGCTGATCACCGAGATGACCCTTCTCACCGCTCTTCGCACGGCTGCCACCTCGGCGCTGGCCGCGAAAGCCCTCGCGCGGCCGGAGTCGCGCACCATGGCGCTGATCGGCAACGGCGCCCAGGCCGAGTTCCAGGCCCTGGCCTTCCGGGCGCTCCTCGGCGTCGACCGTCTGCGCCTCCACGACATCGACCCGGCGGCAACCGCCAAGTGCCTGCGCAACCTCGCGCGCTTCGGCTTCGACCTCACCGCCTGCGCCAGCGCCGCAGAGGCGGTGCGCGGCGCCGACATCGTCACCACCGTGACGGCGGACAAGCGCAACGCCGTGATCCTCGGCGACAACCTGGTCGGGGAGGGGATGCACATCAACGCCGTCGGCGGCGACTGCCCGGGCAAGACCGAGCTGGCGCCGGAGGCCTTGCGCCGCGCCGCCCTCTTCGTCGAGTACGAGCCGCAGACCCGCATCGAGGGCGAGATCCAGCAGCTGGCGCCGGACCATCCGGTGACCGAGCTGTGGCGCGTCCTGGCGGGGGAGGCGCCCGGCCGCACCGACGCGCGCCAGGTCACGGTGTTCGACTCCGTCGGCTTCGCGATCGAGGACTTTTCCGCGCTGCGCACCGTGCGCGACCTCCTGGCCGAGCACCCCTACTACGAGGATCTCGACCTCTTGGCCGATCCGGACGATCCGCGCGACCTCTTCGGCATGCTGCTGCGGGCGGAGCCGCCGCGCCTCGTCGCCTGACGCGTCCTTCAGGGCATCGTCGACCCGCGGATCCGGACGGCCGAAGATCCATCGCTCGCGCCTCGGAGCCTGTTCGAGGTCGTCGACCGACCTGCCATCCTCCGGCGTCATCCCGGGGCCGCGAAAGCGGAACCCGGGATCCATGACCGGTGATGGCTCAGGATGAGGCGGAACGCTCGCCGCCGGGTTCTGCATCGCCAGCGGTTATGGATCCCGGGTTCCCGCCAAGGCTCACCCCGGGATGACGCGGAGGGTGGGATCTCGACTGACGCCACATCTCGAACGGGACGAGTTTAACGTCCTTCATCTTCGATACAGGATGGATTGTGCGCTGCCGTCCGTGGCCCTCGAAGCGTTCCCATTCGCACCTTCGCGGAGATCGCAGTCGCCGTCCGGCATCGCCGGAATCGACGCCGAGAGCAGGATTGTTCCTCGACGGCGCTTCTCTCGGTCAAGACACTCTCCGGGAGTGTCTTGACGCAATCATGCCGTCCTGCCGCAGTGGCCACAGGGCCTTCGCCGGTCCGTCATGCACAGGCCTTCCCCAACGAAAATACCTACGCATTTTCCTTGGTCGCTGCGTAAGGCTCTGTCGGCGATCCACTTTCCGGAAGCGCTTTGGTTAATGACCCGTCAAGTGTTCGCTCGCACGTCTCGACACGTTTTGGAACATCTGGCATCTCAAGACTGCGAACGGGACGCGACACCGGCCCCGGACTTGAGGACAGCCCCGATGAAGACCCTCGACCTGAAGACCCTCGGTACCATCGCTGGCGGCACGATCTGCGCTCCGGCCTGCCCGCCGTGCCCCCCGGCTCC